>JASLCA010000255.1 GCA_030146225.1 Sphingobacterium sp.
ATATTGATAATAGATCCTCCAACCTTGGCAATCTCAGGAATCTGATAATGCATTCCGTAGAAGACCCCATTGAGGTTTATATCAATAACCTTGTTCCAGGATTCAATCGGATAATCGCCTACTGTTGCAGCTGCTCCACCCACCCCGGCATTGTTCACCGCGATATGTAAAGCGCCAAAATTTTCTATGGCAACCTCCACAATCTTCTTATTGTCTTCCGCAGAAGATGCATCCGCTTTTACAAACAATACATTCCCACCTCCTAGACTATTGACCAATGCATGGCCGTCTTTCTCATTTAGATCTGCAACAACTACTTTCGCTCCTTCTTTCACAAATAGTTCTACAATGGCTCTACCAATGCCCGATACTCCTCCAGTTACAATGGCTACTTTATCTTCTAATTGCTTCATAATACATTCCTTTTGTTTTAAACAATTTACGGAATAAAGCAGCAGCATATTGTGCGTTAAGTCACTGCTACAAAAGAAGATGATCTAATTCTGACAAAAACAGACCTTTATGGCATTATTCTAATAATTTTCAATTGTACGAAAGGTAAGATTGATCCGAGGACTGTGAATCTTGGTCGTGGGCGGCAATCGATGTAGCCAATAATCCTGGGTTTCATCTTTCATAACCAGCAAGGAGCCATGCGCTAGCTGCATATAGATGGTTTCTTTGTCTTGCTTATGCTTAAAGCCAAACTTCCGCTCCGCCCCTAAGGTTAAGGATGCAATTGCCCCATGTTGCTTGAGATCCTTCTCACTATCGCTGTGCCAGGCCATGCCTTCTGCCCCAGTATGGTAGAGGTTGCAGAGACAGGAGTTAAAGCTTTCTTTACAATGCGCTTCTACACTGGCTTTGATAGACAGCAGGGCTGGATGCCAAAGCAAGGCCTTCTTTTGTATGCCTGAGTAGGTATATTCAAAGGGAAAATCGCCGTACCATGCGACTTTACGCTTGGTTTCAATATGCTTTCCAAAGATAATGGCTTCATCATTTTTCCACTGCAATCCTTCCAGCAATGCTTGGTAATATGCATCACTCTGGGCAGCTGTAAATATTGGTCCATAATAATTTACCGTACCATTATAGGGCAGGTAATTCTTCTGCGTATCCCATTCTTCATTAAATAATTTCATCTCTTTTATCTTGAAGCGTTAAAGATCCTTCCCAGCCCAAGATGGCAGATTTACGCGTTGTACCCCAACGGTAACCGCCTAAGAGGCCTGAGCTTTGAATAACGCGATGGCAAGGGATTAAAAATGCAATGGGATTGCTGCCTATAGCATTGCCGACTGCGCGCGCTGATTGGCTATGCCCGATAGCGCATGCAACATCCTTGTAATTGGATAGCTTGCCCGCCGGAATCTTTAATAAGGCTTCCCAAACTTTGAGTTGAAAGTCTGTCCCGCGCAGGTGCAACCTTACCTGGCTGAGCTGTTGCCAGTCCTTGCTAAAGAAAGCCAATACGCCTTGGTGCATAGGCTGGGCTGCTGGGCTAAAGTGGGCCTGCGGATAGGCGTTAAACAAGCTCATCACCCCTTCTTCTTTCTGATCTATAAAGGCGACATAGCAAATCCCCTTTGCTGTTGAAGCAATCAGCAGCTCCCCAAATAAGGTCGGGTAAAAGGCGTAAGCTATGTCCAAAAGTTTTCCGCCATTTTTATATTCAGCGGGCGTCATGCCTTCGAGCTGAATAAACAGATCGTGCAATCTACTCACACTGGATAGGCCGATGGCGCTACTTGCTTCAAATAGGCTAAGCTGCTTGTCTGCAAGCAAGTGCTTGGCATGATAGAGATCGATGTATTGAAGAAATTTCTTTGGACTAGTGCCTGCCCATTCTTGAAAGATACGTTGAAAATGATCAGGACTAACATGCACATGGGCTGCAATCTCAGCAAGTGCTGGCTGCTCTCGATAATGTTCTTTGACATAATCAATGGCTGCGGCTATGCGCTTATAGTTGATAACAGCTTGCGATTTTTCCATATACAAATATCCTATATTCTTGCCAGTAAAAAAATCCGTTTCTTGCGGAATATAGGATATTGACAAAGGCTTAACCTAAACTAATTCATAGGCTGTAAAAAGGGACCAACATCTACTTTTGATATATTGGTAATATTAAGCTTCTTGGATTAAGGCTAAGACTTCTGCGACTACAAAGTTACTGCCTCCTATAAATATCAGATCGCCTGGCGTGTAGGCTGCTTTTGCTGCTTGTAAGGCCTCGGCAATAGTTGTATAGGCCTGTCCCATTCGTCCGATTTCGGCTGCTGAAATTGCCAACTCTTCGGCTGGCATAGCGCGCGGCATCGTAGGGCTACAAAAATAATACTGCGCATCTTGAGGCAAGAGTGGTAGCATATGCCCCAGGTCTTTGTCGCGCATCGCTCCTATTACAATATGTAAGCGCTTGTAGTGCGTAGCCTTGATATTAGCTACCACTTCGCGGATTCCGTCTTCATTATGTCCTGTATCGCAGATGAGCAAAGGGTCAACCGAGAGGGTCTGCCAACGTCCCTGAAGGCCTGTGCTTGCACTGACTTGGGCCAAGCCCGCCTGCACCTGCGCGTCGCTTAAGCTCCAGCCTTGCTGACGCATAACATCAACCAGCGTCAACACACCTAAGATATTTTTCTGCTGATAGGACCCTTTAAGGTCTAACAACCAGGTATGCACCTGCCTTGTATTTAAATTTTGGATGGCTATGGATAGGCCTTGATCGATTAAGCTGTCTGAAAGGACAACTAGCTCATCTGTAGCGAAGCGTAAGGGCGCAGCCAAACTTTTTGCACGATCTACAAATATGGAGCTAAGTTGGGGATTGTTTTCGGAGATGACTATGGGCACATTGGGCTTGATAATGCCCGCCTTTTCAGCGGCAATTTCTTCCAACGTATCGCCTAAGAGATTCATATGGTCCATGCCGATATTCGTGATCAGGCTGGCCTCTGGGAATATCACATTGGTGCTGTCTAGTCTTCCCCCAAGGCCGACCTCGATAATGGCTATATCCACCTGCTCCTTGGCGAAAAAATCAAAAGCCATGGCCACGGTGGTCTCAAAGAATGAAGGCGCTAACCCTTCTATATAGTCTTTATGCGTATTGATAAAGTCCACTACGGTTGCTTCGGGGATAAGTGCACCATTGATGCGTATTCGCTCCCGAAAATCCAATAAGTGGGGAGAGGTATACAAGCCCGTCTTGTAGCCTGCTGCTGCAAAGATTGCCGCCAGCATATGCGATGAGGAGCCTTTCCCATTGGTACCGGCTACGTGTATTGACTTGAATTTATGCTGTGGATGGTCCAGAACTTCACAGAACTGCAAGGTATTATCTACATCTTTTTTGATGGCTGAAGCGCCATCACGGGTAAACATTGGTAATCGAGCATATAGATACTCGATTACCGCTGCATATGTTTTCATGCTTATCTTAACTTGAAATTAAAATGGATTACACCGGTTTGAGAGTCTGGTGCATTCGGGAGTTGATTTAAGCGGGCACCCATTACGGCACGCTCGCATTTTTCCAGCAGTGTTCGGCTGGAAATGGTGGTTCCTTTCACCCCTGCTCGCGCATAGGTGATTACACCATTTTTATTGACCTTAAACTCTACGGCTACACGTCCTGCCTGCTGCCCATCATCTTGGATGTTTGGGCGCACTTCAAAACGTCTATTGGCAATGCTTAACATCATATTGCCATCCCCTGAGCCTCCTTCACCATAGTTACTGGCCAATGGATCGCCCAAAGCACTGCCTTGGTTACCTGCTGTTGTGCCTGTACCATCGCCTACGCCAGTGGCATTATTCTTCTTGCCCTTGTACAAGGCATTTGGATTAACGGCTGGGGTTGCATCCTTCTTCTCTACTGTAGAAGTTGCTGCATTGGCCTTCACGGGTTTTTCATTTTTGGGTACGGCTGGCGCATCTTCCAAATCCTGGGTAGCCACTACCTTGTCCGATACCTGCTTGGTTGGCGTGGGTATAGGGGTAGTCTCTGGATCAATCTTATCTGGCTTTACATTATTCGCGTTTTCGTCCATAGATGGCTCGTCTACACTCATATAATCGTCGCCCATTCCTTCCTCAGAGGTACCGTAGTTGACAACTATACCGCCCATTCCATATTGCGGCAATTCTCCTCCTCCGAATACGACAAAAAAACCGATTAGAATCAATAAGCCCATCACCGCGGCGGAAAGCCCTAGTGCTTTGGGTAGATTGTTCTCTTGTTGGGTTTGATAGTACATATTTTTTCTTTTTGCTATAAAGTGAGCAGGTCAGAAGCTTAGCTCCTTAACATTCTACCTACTTAATCCTTCTTTGGCTCGGTGGCTAATACCAACTTCACCTTATTTCTATTTGCAACGTCCATCACAGCAATAACGTGCTGAATAGGCACCGAACTATCTGCATAAAGCATAATGGTCAACTCTTCGCCGCCTGCAGCTTGCGCTTGTATCAAGGGTTCTAATTGCTCGTAAGTTACGGTCTGTTTATCTACATGATAAGCCAAATCAGCTGTGATCGAAACTGTCATTGTCTTCTTGGCAACAGACTGCTCGCCTGCGCTAGATTTGGGTAACAGCAACTTCACGACTTGCGGATTGGCAACAGCGGAAGCTAACAGGAAGAACAACATTAAAAAAAACATAATATCGTTCAAGGCTGCTGTATGTACTTCTGCTGTGGGTTTGTGTCGTCTATTTCTTAAATTCATTATTCTTAAAGTCAAAAAGTGAATAAGAGAAGGCTTCTGCACTTCCCTGTCCAAATTCAAAAACTTATGCGCCTGGCTCGTCTAATAAGTCAATAAACTCTACCGCATCCGTCTCCATACGTAGAATTAAACGCTCCACCATCATATTTAACACATGGTAGCCGATATATGCTAAGATACCTACTGTCAAACCACTTGCAGATGCAATCATCTTCACATATAGCCCTCCAGAAACTGTACCAATATCAATCCCGCCAGCAATCTCTACCTCACGGAAAATCTGGATTACCCCAAAGATCGTTCCTACGAAACCAAACATCGGCGCAATACCTGCTACAATACCTAGAATATTAATATTCTTCTCCAACTTGGAAACTTCTAATTTTCCAGCGTTCTCGATTGCTCCTTCTATATCTTTAATTGGACGACCTACACGGCCTAATCCTTTTTGTAACATACGGGCCAAAGCAGAATTACTAGAACGACATACGGCAATTGCTGCATCTAAACGTCCAGACATGACATTGCTTTTGATCTGCGACATTAAACCTGAATCCGAACGGGAAGCCTTGCGTATGGTAATGTATCTTTCGAAAAAGATTACTAAAGCCAAAAACAATAGGAATATAATCGGAATCATAATCCATCCACCCTTCATCAACAACTGAATTAGATTGAGATTCTCTTCAGTCTTTACTAAATCTACAGCCTGTTGTCCAACGGAATTTAAAGAATCTACTGTTACGTTTGCTTGCATAAATGACATTTCGTTATAATATAATGTTGTTGTTATTGTTGCTATTTCTCACTCTTTATCTTCACCTATCATGCCTCACCCAAAGGCCACTTATGCCTCCTCACCTGTCACTCGAAGGTCAAGCGTTACTTATTAATCTTATCCGGCCAAGCATCTTTTATTATATGCTTCTGCACATATAATGTGGCTGAATCTGCTTGTTCTTTAGTCTCGTATGAATCCCAAATTACTTTCTTCCTATTTTTGGCTAGATTACTTGGAACTACGCGCACCTTAGGATGTCCAGCCTTGTTGTAGGACTCTGCTTGCTCATAGGCTTGCGCCAAGGTTTTATGCGAGCCAATCACGATCTGCCACTCATGCTTTGGATGCTTTACGCTAACCTTCTCTGGCTCTACTGGTGCCACAAGCGTATCTACTGCTACAGGCTCTACAGCAAGTGAATCTTGCATCAACGAATCTATAGGCAAGAGCAGGCTTGCTGAGTCTATACTGTCCACGAGGACAGGTGTGCTATCGGCTATTGTAGGCAAGTTGGGCACCTTTACTTGCCGATTGGCAAGATAAAGCGAAACCATCACCCCAAGTGCAATAAGCACTAAAAGTATATACCAGATCGCCTTGCTTCCTTTTTTCTGCTCCGTAGATTCCTCAAAGAGTACAGGCTCTTCTTGCAGTACTGCACTTACAGGCTCTGCGACTAGCGTATTTTCAGCAGCATCTGCTGCTGTACTTTCCGCTTCAGGAATAGATTCCTCCAAACTTTCCTCCGCTTCATGCTCCGTGTCTTCGGGTAAAGCAGCTTCTTGGCTTACAGGAACCAGCTCCACTGGCTCAGTCTCCTCTTCTTGTATGGCATCAGTCGCTGAAGCTTCAACAGCCTCTTCTTCTACTGCTGTAGTTTCGGCTAAATCAGTTTCTTCGCTGCTCAGCGCTTCTTCTTCAGCTAGAGCTACTTCCACGATATCCTCCTCCACAGGATTAACTGCTTGAGGAATATCATCGGCCCATATTGCTGCCGGCTCAAAGTGAAAGCCCGAGAGGTCTAGTGGTTTAAATACATAGCCCTCGCCATAGCGTACCAGATATCCTAAATCGTCTAGCTTCACTTGTCCATCGGCAGCGATTTTAAGCTGAACGGCTTCTACAGCTGCGTGAACTAGTACTTCGGCCTCCGAACGGTCCAATTCATTTAACTGCTGAATGTATTGGATAAAATCATATCCCTGTAGACCTGCCTTGTCAAAATCAATATAATTGATCGGTGGCAGATAGACATTTCTTTTCTCATCAAAAGTCGATGAGGTATGGTTCTGTTTAAAAGAACCAAGCCCCTTTACATAGACTTCTTTCTGTCGCTTTAAGAGATTATATACGCTTTTACCTAAATTCATTCAATCGTGTTAATATGCAAATTTATAATCTTATTTGCTTAAAATGAAAAATTTAAGCCACCCATTAGATTAAACCCTAAATTAGGGTAATACATATATGACTGGTACTCCTTGTTAAAGATGTTGTTGGCCTTCACAAAAAGTCCCAATTGTTTTGTTGCTTTATATTCTGCACCTGCGCTTAAGTCAAAGAAGGAAGGTACATCACGCTTGTAATACGGTGTTAACACAGTTATTGGCGAGGTTGATGCATCGTAGTCATAAACTTTTGCTTTGGATATGCCATGAAACAATGCTTCTGCATCAATATACAGTTTCTCCGAGATGTTAAAGCGTGCATTTGCCGCCAATCGCATCTTTGGCGTATGCCAAGCTTCTTCTTCTTGCGCCATAGTATACTGGTCAATATTTAAGCGTCCACCTAGATTTACCAACTCCGACAGGCGAATATTGATTTCTCCTTCAAGTCCGATATGCTTGGTCGCTTTGTCGCCATTGCCATCATAAATCACATCAAACTGGAACGGCTTCTGCATATTGTTCACAAACAAAGGCATACCTTCTAGCTGACGGTATACTGCTTTAACTTTATAGCCAAAGGTTGCTCCTGCATTCCCTTTAATACCTCCGAAGAAGCTTAAACGCTCCACCATATTTTGTATCCCAATTTCTGTGCCCAGAAATGGATTCTGACGAGCAAAGTCTCTATAAGATGCTTTCTTTACCGAGCCATTCACTCCTCCAAATAGGTGTAGGTAGCTTGGTGCTAAGGCAAAGTCAATCTCCGCAACTGGGAATATATTAAAGCTCGTGCTATCCCCAAACTCAGGAATTAAATTTGCGCCTAATGTTAAGGCATAGTTCTCGCCTTTCAAACGAATGTACGGATTGATTACAGCTAGGGAGTTTTTGATCTTCCCATTGCGCGTGCCATCTACCGAGTTGAGGTCAACGCTTAAGTTTGCCCCCACATTAAAGGCGCGCATACGCTTATTCAAATAGGCCGAAATGGCTACCGAAGTCTCTTTAGCATCGTACTTGTCTGAAAAATTATAAGCATCCAACTTGGCGGAGTAGCTCAAGGCCTCATCGTTTGTTGGGTCGTAATTACTTTTTAACTCACCACTGAAATAGATATCCGAAAAGGCTTGCTTCTCTTGCGCTGGATTCAATAGGGTTACCTTATCATTGGCGTAGGGTATGCCATAGAAGTTGGTCGCATAGCGGTTATACCCGATCAAACCATCTATTGTAAACTGTGGCAAGATCCGACTCCCAAATACGCCTACCTCTTGGCGGGAAAACTTCTGATTCTCTAAGCTTCCTTTTTGGCTCAGGTGCTTTACAAAACCACCTACGCGCATATCTTCATAGGCATCATAGGCGAAATAGCCCTCGCCCATCAGGGTACTTAGATTGCCTAAACCAAATTTCACATAGTTGCTGGCCTGGTCCCGCAATGCCGAGAATGGTGTCTCCTGCACGTCTAGTTCCTTTAAGCCGGTATTGATATCCAACTTCTTGTCGGGCACATTGCCATAGCTAAGCTTTGGCATGTAGCTACGCTTGTTCGTCATATCCGGACTACGGCGAATTTTCACCGCGTCAGCAAGAATAGGCTTGTAATCACGAACGACATCAAAAGAATCAATAGTTACTGGCCGCTCTGGTGTCACTTGTGCACTGGCTTCATAGCCTAGACCAAGCATCAGCGCTACTGTGGCGTAATTCTTAAATACTGTTTTATGCAATTTCATCTTTTTCCTATTCTATTATTTAAGTTTTTCTAACCTTGACTTCGCCTCTTTCAACACATCGTCTTTTTGATTATCGTAGTTATCGATAACACTTTCCAAGGTTGATTTTGCTTGGAACTTATCGCCTTTTCCAAGGTATGCATCAGCCATTAAGATAAATCCTTTTGCTACCCAATAATCATATGAAGAGAAGCTGTTGGATATATCAAATGCGGATTCAATCACCTTGTCGTACTGCTTGGCCTTTAATTGTTGTTCGCCAACGCGGTATCTAGCTTCTGCGCCTGTAATGGTCTTACTTTTTAAAGCGGCAAGATTAAATTCTTTTAAAGCATCAGCTGCCTTATTGCCTGCGGCATAAGCTTTACCTGAATAAAGGTGCGCCAAGGCGATATCTTCTTCGGATGACTTCTCATACTCACGTACCAACTTGGCGTAGTTCTGTGTCTCCACAAAATCTCCAATATTGAAGTAACTTACCAATAGACTGTTGATTGCAAAGCCATAGTTGGATTTATACTCCGAGGTTAACTCGAGTTTCTTTAAGGTTTGGACGGCCTCATTATAGGCTTTCTTGTTCAGGTGCAATTTGGCTACGCTAATCAGGGTCTGCTCGGTATATGCACTTGTCCAGTCATTCATAATAATATTGAAGTCATGTAAGGCTTCTGTATCCCGACCTAGCTTTGCATAACTCTCTCCACGGATAAAACGTGCATGCTTCTCATTGATAGGCTTTGGAAACTTATCAAAGTAGGCATTTACGGCTTCTACTGCTCCTTGGTAGCTACCTCTGTCAAACAGGGTTTTCGCTACACTAAAGGTATGTGCATCTTGCTGCGCCGTGCTTAAGTCACCTATATTGGTGCTGGTTGCATAGCGGATATAGCCCGTTGCATCCCCATTGTCCAAATAGATATTCTCTATAGAGCGCATCGCTTGCTTTGCCTCATCGGTGGTGGCATACTGATCCACTACGCGTTGAAAGGTTTTTAAAGCTGCTGCATTGTCATCTTTGTTGTACTGTACCAAGCCTATTGTGACAAGGGCTCTAGGCACATAGCTGCTCCTTGGATAATCCTGTACCATCTTCTGTAAGCCTCCGATTGCACCATCATAATTACCCATTAAGAAATAGGTGTAAGGTACTTCAAAAGCCACATCATCGGCATAATTGGACTTAGGGAACATCCGTACAACAGACTGTAGGGTCGCTAGTTTGCCGGTATTGTCACCTTGCAGGCCTTGAATTATCCCTCTTTGGAATAATGCATAATCCTGACTCGGTGCTTTCGCTGAAATCAAACGATTGTACTGCTCTAAGGCTTTTCCGTAGTTCTTCATCCCAAAGTAGGAATCCGCTAAACGGGCAATTGCATCGTTCTTGGTATTTACTTCAATGCCTTCTTTGCTACCAGTTGCTAAAAAGCGTTCAAAGTAATTCGCTGCCGTACTGTACTTGTCATTCCGGAAGGCTGCATAAGCCAATGCATAATTGGCATAGATATACACATCGGTACTACGCGCTGCTGGCAGCTGTAAGAACTTGTTGAAGTTGGTTACCGACTCTGCATACTTACGAACTTCGTACATGGCCTCTGCCTTCCAATAGGTAGACAGGGCGTAGATTTCCTCATCATGTCTATTGCTTTCGGAGCGCATAAACATAGAGATTGCATTTTCAAATGCACGCTCATTGTAAAACTCTAAACCTCGGTAATAGGTGACTTTTTGGTAAGCTGTATTTGCAGCCTTGCCTCTTGCACCAATACTTTCTAAGATATCCACCGCAGCACGGTAATTTTTAGTGCTTAACAGCACCTCTGCAAGCAGGGTTTTGGCTTCTTCCTGACGCTGCGAGCGCGGATAGGTCTCCAAATATTCTTGTGTAGACTCTAAGGCTACCTGATGGAACTCTAACTCATAGGATAGTTTCGCATAGTTAAACAAGCCATCCTCCTTTAGCTCGGCATCAAAGTCTAGCTTGGATGCTCTAAAGAATGCATTCCTAGCACTTTGCTTATTGCCAGTCTTCAGGAAGGAATCCCCTAGGGTGATCATCGCACTTTGATAATATGCATCAGGCTCTGTGAGTTTCTCCAACTCTTTGATGGCCTTCTCATAATCTCCTAGCTTGTAAGCGATATAACCAATCTGGTAGCTATCTTGATTGTTCTGGGTCTTGCCCTGATCTTGTGCTTGAAACTTGTCATAGTAGGATTTGGATTGTTGCAAATCCCCTTTGATAAAGTAGGTAGCGGCCACGATACGGAAGATTTCCGTCTCATGCTCCTGTTTTGTTCTATCTAAAACGGGCAAGGCATAGCTAAGTACATCATCGTAACGCTTGTCCAAGAAGTACAAGGCCGTGATATAATAAGGGTAGCTATTTTCATAGACTTTGGAACCATTGAGGCGCTCAAATTCATTTAGAGCCGTTTTATATTCCTGATCTAGGTAACATAGGTAGGCGTAGTAATAGATAGACGCTTCCTGATACTGCCCTTTATCATCCTTAAGACGTTCAAAGAGCGGCTTTGCTGCTACATAGTCATCGGTCATAAACTGCGCATAGGCTAGTTTAAAACGATACTCTGTATTTTCAGCACCAGCAAGGTTCTTACTATCTATCTTTTGAAACCACTCTATGGCTTTCTTATAGTCTTTTTTTGCATAGTAGGACTTCCCGATTTGGAAGTATGCAGCTTTAGCATTGGCACTAGCTGGGTAATCCTTAATGTATTTTAAGAAGTTTGACTCGGCATTTGAGTCCCCCAATTCCAGTGCGCAGATGGCTTGATAATAACGAACATTTTCCTTTAATAGGCTTAACTCTTCGGTTTCATCTAACTGCAAG
>JASLCA010000292.1 GCA_030146225.1 Sphingobacterium sp.
TGCTTTATTTAAGCGGTCTTTGCTTGCCCCACGAGACACTAAGCCGACTAACTCAAAGTCTTCCATAGCGTGGTATGCATGCCCGTGGGATGCGCCCATATTGCCACAGCCGACCAACAAGATTTTTATCTTACTCATGCCTAAATCTGCTTTATACAAAATTATAACTTCCAGGTCTTGGAATGATTAACTCATCGACCTGCATATCCCAGTGGTAGTCTTCTGCGGCTGGGCCTAGGCGTTCAGTGGAGTTGCGTATCTGCTCCAAGCTAATGGTCTTGCCGCTATAGGCTGACATCCTTCCCCAAATGGCTAACAAGGTGGAGTTGACCATAAAGTCGCCATCATTGATAGTTCTGTTTTCTTTGATGGCCTTAAAGAGTTCATCGTGCTGGGTCTGATACATATTGTTTAAGCGTGCGGTATTCTTCCAAGGGTTCTCGCCTAGTATTTCATAGCTGCTATTGAGGGCGATGTTGGCATAGCCTTTTGTCCCCATTACTTCTACAGTATTGCGGGAGGTGGTCCCGTTTTGCTGACGTCCGGAGTGAAAGGCTCGAAAGCCATCGGTGTAGGCGTACTCTACATTGAAGTGATCGTAGCCATTCCCAAATTTATTCCATGGGCGGCTCTGACGTCCACCTGTGGCTGTTACTTTGGTTGGCAATTCATTTTTCATAATCCATGACATAAAGTCTACGCTGTGTATGGTCTGCTCTACTATCATGTCGCCTGAATAGCGCTGAAAATAGAACCAGTTGCGCAATTGATAGGTGAGGTCATTCCACTCGGGCTGACGCTCTCTGTAACTTAACTCCCCGCCATGACGGAAGGTGGAGATGGATTTTATGTCTCCGATGGCGCCATCATATAGGCGGTCCATGATTTCTCTATTGGGGAATGAATACCGAAAACAAAAACCACTTACTATGGAGAGCTTCTTTTGCTTGGCTAGCTTTACGGCTTCTTCTACCTGATGTACGCCTGGAATGTCTACGGCTACTGGCTTTTCACAGAATACGTGCTTGCCGGCCTTGACTGCCGCAGTAAGGTGGGCAGGTCGGAAATTGGGCGGGGTACACAATAAGACTACGTCTACATCTGTCTTAAGTAATTTCTCATAGGCATCAAAGCCTAAGAAGGCTGTTTTTTCGCTGACCTGAATACGGGCTCCATACTTCTCTTTGAGATTGGCAAGGGTCGTAGATAGGTTGTCTGCAAAGACATCGGCCAAGGCTACAACTTGTACGTCTGGATCTGCATCTAAGGCCTGAAATATAGCGCCTGTACCCCTTCCTCCACAGCCTACTAAGCCAATGCGTATTACTTTGGCTTTTTGATCGGCTGCCTGTGTGAATAGTGGTCCGCTGGCAGCGGCACCGCCTAGTACAATACCGCTATTTTTTATAAAATCTCTACGATTTATCATGGTTTAAGTTTTAGATTCTTTAGTATCAAAGGCTTTGCAACTTTGTGCAAGAATAACAAAAAAACAGTTGCGAATCCGAAATTATTGTATAATTTCACAGGCAATTTAACAATTACCCGAAAATTATGCAAAATGGAATCGAAGAAGTTACACCGCTATTAACCAATAATGCGGCTGTGTTTGGTCTTTTGATGGCTGTACTTGGCCTTGTCTTTTATGCTTCTAGCCTAAAAAACAAGTACATTAAAGGTTTTCTATCGGTTGTACCCCCTTTATTACTATGTTATTTTATACCTGGTATTTTAAACACCTTAAATGTTTTTGATGGGGAAAACTCACCCTTAACAAGTATAGGTAGTCGCTATTTCTTACCGGGTTGTTTGATTTTGTTCACCTTAAATCTGGATTTACGTGAAATGTGGAACCTGCGTAAACGTGCAGGTTTAATGTTTATTACCGGAACAGTAGGCATTATGCTTGGGGGACCTATCGCGGTCTGGCTGGTCTCTTTGGTTGCGCCTCAGGTAGTAGGTGGCGCTGGTCCAGATGAGGTATGGCGCGGCTTGGGTGCTTTGGCTGGCTCTTGGATTGGGGGTAGTGCGAATCAAGTGGCCCTTAAGGAAATCTTGCAGCCCTCGCCTAAGCTTTTCTCAGCGATTATCGCGGTGGATGCGCTTGTGGCTTATATCTGGATGGCGCTCTTATTGTATGGAGCGGGTAAATCCAAGAAGATTGATGCCTTCTTTAAGGCGGATGCTTCAGATGTGGATAGCTTGATGCAGCGTATGGATACCAAAGCCAAGGAAAACAATAGAACACCTGAAACCAAAGATATTATCTTTATGGTGGCACTGGCATTTGGAGGGACGGGTTTAGCGGCCTACTTTTCGGATCCGGTAGCTAATTATATTGCGCTGAACTTCCCTGCCTTGGAGAAATTTTCGCTTACCAATGGCTTCTTTTGGTTGATCCTTTTTTCTACCATATTCGGAATTGCCTTGTCTTTTACTTCGGCTCGGAAACTGGAGTTTGCAGGGGCTTCTAAGATTGCGACCGTCTTGCTCTATATGCTGATCGTAACCATTGGGATGCAGATGGATATTCGTGCGATTTTTGACAATCCGGGACTGTTTTTGGTGGGCTTTATCTGGATTGCTTTTCATGCACTCTGCTTGTTTATTATGGCGAAGATTATTAAGGCGCCTTTCTTTTACTTTGCGGTTGGGAGTATGTCCAATGTGGGCGGGGTGGCTTCGGCTACGGTTACCGCTGCGGCTTTCCATCCTTCGCTGGTATCTGTGGGGGTGATCCTCTCTGTATTTGGCTATGCCATTGGAACCTATGCAGGCTGGATTACGGCCTTGCTAATGCAGCTTGCGGCTACGCCTTAATCTACTTGCTGAGGTTACCTTATAGGTCATCCCATTACAGGTCATCGCATTGACAGAAAAGCAGAACCCTAGGGTTCTGCTTTTCTTTTTTTGCAATTTTCACTATCTTGTATTTTAAGCACAGTACACTATGGATAAGAATAATGTTTTTTATGAGGGCCAGGTCTTGTGGTCACAGCTGGATCCCAATATGCATTTGCGACACTCGGCTTATGCGGACTTTGGGGCGCAAGCGAGAAGCAATATGCTCAACAAACTAGGCTTGTCATTACAGGCTTTTTCAAAGTATAGCATCGGCCCTATTTTATTCCGCGAAGAGCTGGTTTACTATAGGGAGATTGGGATTGATGAGCGGGTTTATGTCACGGTTGAATTGTTAAAGCTCAACCTTCTGAATGATAGGTTCTCCTTTAGGCATGAGGTCTTTAAGGAGAATGGGGTCAAGTCGGCTACAATTATTGTGGATGGGGCTTGGATGAACCTCAAGGAACGGAAGTTAACGCAGGTTCCTTCCGATTGGCATAGCATATTGCAGCGCATCCCGAAGGCGGAGGATTATGAAGAAATTACGGAATAAGTAAAGTCCAAGCCTCTAGGCTTGGACTTTTTTATTTAGTTGGCTTTGATTTCTTTTACTTCGTACAAATCCTTACGCCTATCTTTTAATAGCTTTACGGTCCCGTACTCGTGCAGGTCGCGCAGGGCATACAGGTCTACGTCGGCAATTAATACCATCTCGGTATTGGGTGTTGCTTCGGCTTTTATCCCATTGTTTGGAAAGGCAAAGTCGGATGGGGTGAATACCGCTGATTGCGAATACTGTATCTCCATATTGTTGACTTTTGGCAGGTTGCCTACGCATCCGGCTATGGCTACATAGCATTCGTTTTCGATGGCGCGGGCTTGTGCACAGGTACGTACGCGCATATAGCCGTTTTGGGTATCGGTCATAAAGGGTACGAAGAGTAATTCCATGCCTTTGTCGGCCATAATACGGCTCAACTCGGGGAATTCTACATCGTAGCAGATCAACATGCCTACTCTACCAGAGTCGGTATCAAATACCTGGATGTCGTTCCCGCCAACCATACCGTAGTACTTAAACTCATTGGGGGTAATATGTATCTTCTTGTGTACGTCTAGCTTGCCACTGCGGTGACAGAGGAAGGAGGCATTGTACAGCTTTTTATACTCCATGATCGGCATGGAGCCCGCAATAATGTTCACATTGTAGGACACGGCATATTCTTGCATCTTGGCCACAATCTCATCGGTCAGCTCGGATAGTCTTTCCATCGCATGGCGCTCCGGGAGATCGTTGTAAGGACTCATCAAGGGGGTGTTGAAGAATTCTGGAAAAAGGATAAAGTCTGTCCCGTAATCACTTACGCTGTCTACGAAAAACTCCACTTGATCATAAAATTCTTGAATATCCTTAAAGGGGCGCATCTGCCATTGTACTAAGCCTAGGCGGATGGTCTGCTTGGATGCGGAACTAGCGCGGGAGTCTGGATCGTAGTAGATATTGTCCCATCGCAGCAGGGTCGCAAACTCACTGGACTCTTTGTCTTCGGGCAAATAGTTCTTTAAGATCTTGTGTACATGAAAGTCATTGGACAGCTGAAAGGTTAAGGTCGGGTCATAGATTTCCTTGCGCTTTACCTTTTCTATATAGGTACGCGGGGTCATCTTATCCGCATAATTATGGTAGTTGGGGATACGCCCTCCTGCAATAATGCTGTTTAGGTTCATCTCTTCACAGAGTTCTTTTCGGGCATCATAGAGTCTTCTGCCTAAGCGTAGGGAGCGGTGATTGGGATGTACGAATACTTCTATGCCGTAGAGTATATCGCCGTCCTTATCATGTACGGTGAATTTCCCTTCGTCTATTATTTCATGGTACTTTTTATAGATATTGGTCTTCTTGGAGTTTATTAAGAGCGATAGGGCGCAGGCTACTACCCGTCCGTTGACTTCTACGCATAGTTGTCCTTCGGGGAATAACTCAATGAGGTCTTCTATATTCTCGCGTGTCCACACCTCTCCTGCTTCATTGCCATTGCCATAGGCTTTCTCCATGGATCGCTTTAAATCCTTGTAATCTTCTACGGTTAGGTTTCTTATTTGTATATCCATTTTCTATTTTTTATATAAGCTTAGCATAGGCTGCGGG
>JASLCA010000304.1 GCA_030146225.1 Sphingobacterium sp.
TTATACTTATCTAGACATTCCGCATAGTTCTGTTGGCTGATTAAGTCGCCTTTTACCTCCTCATCTGAGCGGATGCAACCCGCATCCATATCTATTACAAATATTTTGCTAGGCTGCTGCCTCCCTTTTTTAATAATTAATTCTTCGGGAATAGGCAGTGCCCCAGCTTCTGAAGCCACAATCACTCGATCATCCGAGGTGATAAGGTACCGCAGTGGGCGCAGGCCATTGCGGTCTAGGGTGGCGCCGATGGTATTGCCATCGGTGAAACAGAGTGCCGCGGGGCCATCCCAAGGCTCCATTAAGGTGGCATGATATTCATAGAAAGCCTTTTTTAAGGGCTCCATCTGGGTATTTCCATCCCAAGCTTCTGGAACAAGCATCAGGAGTACATGGGCGATACTTCTGCCACTGTGTAGTAGGAGTTCAACGAGGTTGTCTAGGCAGGCGGAGTCTGACTGTCCCGCATCCACTATAGGCAGTAGGATTTCCATCTCTTCTTGCGTGAAATAGGGGGAGGAAAGTGCGCGCATGCCCGCATAGAACCAGTTCAGGTTACCTGTAAGGGTGTTAATCTCGCCATTATGTGCAATATTTCTAAAGGGTTGTGCGAGTGACCAACTCGGAAAGGTATTGGTAGAAAAGCGGGAGTGGACCATGCCAAAGGCAGAGACCACCCGTGGGTCTTTTAAATCTTCAAAATAGCTGGCTACCTGATAGGTGGTCAATTGACCTTTATAAACAATTGTTTTACAAGATAGGGATGCGAGGTATAAGGGTAAAGGGAAGGCTTGGAATTGCTTGATCTTTTGGATAATAAGGCGTCTGAGGACGAAGAGTTTTCTTTCAAAGTCCTCCGTGTTGAGGATTTCATGGGGGCGAGATACGAAGAATTGTAGGATTTCTGGTTCGGCGCTTAGGGCAGTGGGGCCTATGCCTTCTCGGTTGACAGGTACTGGGCGGAAGCCGAGGAATTTCATCCCTCTTTCTTGACTGGCCGCTATAATTGTATCTCGGCAGCGTTGATTGAGCTCTCTTTCTTTAGGCAGAAAGAGCATGCCAGTGCCGTAATAGCCGGGCTCTTCTAGCTGTATGCCCAATTTGATGCACTCCTCCCAAAGAAATTCATGGGGCAATTGAATCATGATCCCTGCCCCATCTCCACTCTCCGGGTCACAGCCACAGGCGCCTCGATGTTCCATATTTTGCAATAAAGTCAAGGCATCTCTGACCTGTTGATGCGATTTTTGACCTTTTATATGTGCTACAAAGCCTACGCCACAAGCGTCATGTTCAAAATCAGGGTTGTAAAGCCCTTGTTCTGGCATTCTTTCGTTAATCATCTTCTCCTCAGGGTTTGGTTGTTAATGTAGAAACAAAAGTATTAATAATTTTAAAATAATGTAATATTTATTTCATTTTGTTGCTCTTTTGATAAATTAATAGGTGTTTAATGATGATTATTGTATTTGATTTGGTTTTTATTGTAGAATTGGGAATTTACTTTCCTGAAAGCCTTGTTTATCTGAATAGGCGCAAGCAATGCCACAGGTAATCTTTCGAGGTGAACTAGTTGGCTTTGTATTAGTAGGCTGCTGATCTGGGGAGTTCCGATAAGGACTGCGCTTGCTGGCGATGTACAGGGAGGGTATGCTGTAGAGAAGGACAAGAGTATGCGTGGAAAGACTTTATAATGGAGGTAGCAGTTGCTGCTAAATGCTTTGCAACCTAAATTGGGTATTTAAATTCGGACTCTATTGATCTATGCTTGATAATATCAGTTTTTTTTGCTTTCTTTCTATCTGGAAATAACTATGTCTCCTTTAGGTGTAGTGAGTTAACTTGTTTTCCAATAACCGAAGCAAAAAAATTAAGTAGCAGATGATTATTACAGCAGTAGAAATATATAGATTAAGCATTCCCATGGAACCTTTTGTGATTGCCACTGGCACCATGGATTATGCGCAGAATACCTTTATTAAAGTGCTTACGGATTCGGGCTTGTATGGGGTGGGCGAATGTTCTGCCTTTCCGATGATTGTAGGCGAAACACAGGATACCTGCATCGCGGTAGCAAAGGATTTTGCACGTATCTGGAAAGGCAAGGATGCCTTGGCATTGGAAGATCGCCTTGCTGAATTGCATCTGTATATTGCGGGCAATGCTACGATTAAGTCTGCCTTTGATATGGCGCTGTATGACTTGGCCGCTAAAAATGCGGATATGCCCTTATACAAGTTTTTGAAGGGTGAAAGACGGGAGATTATGACCGACATTACGTTGGGGATCGCTTCCCCAGAGGAGATGGCCGCCAAGGCCTTGCTGCTTAAGGATGGCGGTGCCTTTGCCTTAAAGGTAAAACTCGGCAAAGCTCCACAAGATGATATTGCACGCATTAAGGCAATCCGTAAAGCAGTGGGCTTTGACATCCCAATTCGTATTGATGCCAATCAGGGCTGGTCCTTCGAGGGAGCCTTGGAAGCCTTAAAAGGCCTAGAGCCTTATAAGATTCAGTTTTGTGAGCAGCCTATGCGTACGTATAATGATCATATGCTGCCTGAGCTACGTGTACGAACTGTTGTTCCAATAATGGCGGATGAGTCTGTGTATACACATCACGATGCGGTGCGTCTTTGTAAAAGCGATGCCTGTGATTATATTAATATTAAGTTTTCTAAATCCTCGGGCATCCACGAGGCTCTGCAAATACAGGCCGTAGCTGCGGAGTACGGAATCCCCTGTATGATTGGGGGAATGCTGGAGTCTAGGCTGGCACTGGCCGCTAAAGTACACTTCGCCTATGCCTCTTCTAATGTGAAGTTTTATGATCTTGACACCTGTATGGTCGGGCATCTTGAAGACCCGGTCGAGGGTGGAGTAGTGTATAATGGGTATCAAGTTTCGGTTTCGGATGCTAGTGGGATAGGTGCAGATATTAAACAAGAATTTTTAGATCAATGTGAGAAATGGGTAATTTAGCAACCCATTTTTTTATCCCTAAAAAATAAAGAAATTTCTTTATTTTAGCGGACTAATCGCTTATGACCAAAATTGATATTATTCAACTAGCCAAGGTTTTAAACCTTTCGAAATCTACTGTTTCACGTGCTTTTAGAGGAAGTTCGGACATTAATGCGGCCACCAAAGAACGTATCTTAAAGGTTGCTGCTGAACTTAACTACCGACCCAACCATTATGCCAGCAACCTGCGCAAGCAGAAAAGTAAGATAATTGCGGTAGTGGTGCCTGAGTTGGCCAACAATTTCTTTACCCAGATTATTCAAGGGGTGGAGCGGGTCGCCAAAATGAAGGATTACCATGTTATGGTGTATACCACTGATGGTGATCTGCAAAAAGAAAAGGAGTTTATCAGTAGTATATCCAATGGTCGTGTAGATGGAGTCTTAATGTCTGTGTCAGGGGAGGCGCAGGATCATGGCTACTTGCAACATATTGACTTTAATCGCTTGCCTATCGTACTCTTTGATCGTACCTATGATGGGCTTGATTTGCCAAAAGTTATTACGGATGATTATGATAGCAGTTACCTGGCTACGCAGCATCTATTGGACAATGGCTGCAAGCGCATTGCTTACCTTGTTATAAATAAGGAGCATTCCATTAGCAAGACCCGTATGCTTGGTTATTTGGATGCGCTTAAGCGCAATAATGTCCCTGTAGAGGAGGATCTTATAGTGGATTGTTCTAATGATTATGAGGCCAATGCAGAGGTGATGAAAAAGCTTTTATTAACGGTTAAGCCGGATGGGGTTTTAGCCTCTGTAGAACGACTGGCTTTTTCTACCTATTATGTCTGCCAGGAACTGGCTATTCAGATTCCTACGCAACTCAAGGTGGTCTCTTTCTCCAGCTTAGAAATCGTACAATTACTCAATCCTAGCTTGACGACTATTACGCAACCTGCTATTCAGGTGGGCGAGCAGGCTGCAACGCTACTCCTAGCGCAGCTTACCGATGGAATGCTTGCAGAGAAAAATATGGAGCTGGTATTAAAGTCGGAGCTGCTG
>JASLCA010000319.1 GCA_030146225.1 Sphingobacterium sp.
CAAAGTTATTCTCCTCTACCTTACGTTGTGCACGCTCAATAGACTTGGTTAACATGCTGTGCTGCATCACTTCGCCTTCTTCAACGCCCATCTTCACCATAATATTGGAGATCCGCTCTGAAGCGAATAAGCGCATTAAGTTATCCTCTAGGGATACGAAGAACTGCGAAGATCCTGGGTCACCCTGACGTCCTGCACGACCACGTAACTGACGGTCAACACGACGCGACTCATGACGCTCGGTACCGATAATCGCTAGACCACCGACTTTCTTCACCTCATCAGTTAACTTAATATCCGTACCCCGACCAGCCATGTTGGTGGCAATTGTTACTTGACCTGGATGACCAGCTTCGGCAACGATATCAGCCTCTTTCTGGTGTAGCTTTGCGTTTAATACATTATGTTTAATACCACGCAACTTTAACATACGGCTCAGTAACTCTGAAATCTCAACAGAGGTGGTACCCACTAATACTGGACGTCCTTGCTCTGTCAAGGTCTGAATCTCTTGCGCTACGGCATTGTATTTCTCACGGGCTGTACGGTAGATAAAATCTTGACGGTCATCACGTGAAATTGGTCTGTTTGTAGGGATATCCACTACATCCAGCTTATAGATTTCCCAAAGCTCACCCGCCTCTGTAGATGCAGTACCCGTCATCCCTGACAATTTATGGTACATACGGAAGTAGTTTTGCAGGGTAATAGTCGCATAAGTCTGTGTAGCATCTTCTACCTTCACATTTTCCTTCGCTTCAATCGCTTGGTGTAAGCCATCCGAATAACGGCGACCATCCATAATACGACCTGTTTGCTCATCTACAATCTTCACTTTGCCTTCGTCCACGATATATTGATCATCGATCTCAAACAAGGTGTATGCTTTTAAGAGTTGGTTAATAGAGTGAATACGCTCCGACTTAATGGAGTAATCACGCAATAACTCTTCCTTCTGCTGTGCCTTTTCTTCTAAAGAAAGATCAGCTCTTTCAATATCTGCAATCTCGGAGCCTACATCTGGTAGAATAAAGAAGGTTGGGTCCTCGCCTGAAGCAGTAATTAACTCAATTCCTTTCTCGGTAAGCTCTACTTGATTATTTTTCTCATCAATTACAAAGAATAATTCCGAATCTACCTTTGGCATATTACGGTTTTGCTCTTGCATAAAGTGATTCTCCGTCTTCTGCAGGATCTGTCTGTGATTTGACTCCGACAAGAACTTGATCAATGCCTTATTCTTTGGTAGACCACGGAAAGCTCTTAATAAAGACATTCCGCCACGCTCTACATCTACGTCTCCCGCAGCGATTGCCTTCTTAGCCTCATTAAACACCGTGTTTACATAAGCTTTTTGAGCATTTACTAGACGTTCAATCCTTGGCTTCAACTGATAAAACTCATGCTGATCGCCTCTAGGAATAGGTCCAGAGATAATCAATGGCGTACGCGCATCATCAATTAACACGGAATCCACCTCATCAATCATTGCATAATGTAACTTGCCTTGCACCATAGCATCAGGCGTCTGTGTCATGTTGTCACGTAGGTAGTCAAAACCAAATTCGTTGTTCGTACCATATACAATATCGGACAAGTATGCCTTTCTACGTTGAGGAGAGTTTGGCTGGTGCTTGTCAATACAGTCTACGCTTAAGCCGTGAAACTCAAACAATGGACCATTCCACTCCGAGTCACGACGTGCTAGGTAATCATTCACCGTTACAATATGCACACCCTGTCCACTCAAAGCATTTAAATAGGTAGGCAATGTACCTACCAAGGTTTTACCCTCACCTGTAGACATCTCTGCAATACTTCCTTGATGCAATACAATACCCCCAATCAACTGCACATCATAGTGTACCATATTCCAGGTAACTTCTGAACCGGCAGCCAACCAGGTGTTTTTCCAGATCGCTTTATCCCCTTGGATAAGCACGTTAGGCTTGCGTGAAGCCAACTCTCTGTCAAATTCGGTAGCAGTAACTTCTAGTGTTTTATTTTCGGAAAGTCTGCGTGCAGTTTCCTTAACAACAGCAAACCCCTCTGGAAGGATCTCTTTTAAAACTTCTTCAAGCTTTTTGTCACGGTCTTTGACAAGCTTGTCAATCTTCTCATACAACTCAGTCTTTACACCCATATCCACATCATCCGCTTCGGCCTCTGCTTTAAGGGTTGCAATCTCTGTATCTATATCCGCTAAATATTCTTTAATTCTCTCTTTAAAGGAGCTTGTCTTAGCCCTAAGCTCATCGTTTGACAACGCAGACAACTTTTCGTACTCTTCCTTAATCTTGGTTACAATAGGTTGGATTGATTTAATATCTCGCTCTGACTTACTGCCAAATAATTTACTTAAAAATTTTAACATAATATTTTTTTATATCTCAGTTATCGCTATACAATAATGACTCCAATTGTATATGGTAGACATTTTGTCACTAATCGGGCAAATTTAATTATAAGATGTGATAACTAACAGGCTTATACGGTATTTTTTTACTTTAATCGGTTAAAAACAAATTTTCTGTTGACGCAGGCACAATTTTCAGCGCCTTTGCCTGATCAAATAGGTATTGAATGGCCCTCCGCCCTTCCTCACCTAGGTTTTCCGAATAACGATTTACGTACAGTTCTATATGTTTATACATCACTTCTTCTTGCATTTCCTGTGCATGTTCTCTAATATACGCTAATCCAGACTTAGGATTAGCAAAAGCATAGCGAACACTTTCGCGCAGCAGGTTGTTTAGCTGTAGCTTCAGCTCCTTATTCAAGCTTCTCTTGACTACAATCCCGCCCAATGGGATTGGAAATCCAGTGCTTTTCTCCCAGAAATCGCCCAAGTCAACGAGCTTATGCAAGCCCTTGGCCTCATAGGTAAACCTATTTTCATGAATAATCAGCCCTACATCTATACGTCCCTCTAACAAAGCGGCCTCTATATCGGAGAATAGGAGCTCTACCTTGTTCTGTAAACCTGGGAAGGCAAGGCCTAATAAGAAGTTGGCGGTGGTAAATTTCCCAGGAATCCCGACCCGTATCTGCGCATCCGCCGCTGACAGCCCCGCTCCTGAAGCCAACTGCGCTTGCAGTCTAGCGACAAGGGCTGCATCCTTAGCGATCAACATGGGCCCTACACCAAAGCCTAAAGCACTCCCTGCATCCAGCAGCTCATAGTCCTTGACCGCATAGGCAAAGGCATGATAGCTCAACTTTGTGATATCCAAATCACCATTAAAGGCTTTTTGATTAAGTGTCTCTACATCCTGGTATTCAACCGCAAACTCCAATCCCCCGGTATCAATCTTATGATGTATCAGTGCATCGAATATAAAGGTATCATTCGGACAAGGAGAAAATCCAAGTGTAAGTTTCATCTTCTGAAGGTATTAATTCCTAAAATTAAAGGCTAGATTAAACCCTAATTTTATGGGTATACAAAAATAAAATCAAGGCTAAAAAGGTAATCATCACTACCCCCTTAGCCACATTATCCTTAAGCAAGGAAGGCCTATAAAACTGCCGCACAAGCAGCATATTCACCAAGACCGCAACTGCATAAAAGCCAATCTCTTTGCCACCAAATATACGTGTCGACAGGTCGGTATATTTTGTCAGCAAGAAGGCAATCAATGGGAATACAAGCCCAATCAAAAGCCCTACCCAAAAGCTATTTCTCATTCTTCAATATCAAAACTCCAGGAGTTAATCTCCGGGATAGCATGGTGTGCAGTCATATCAAACTGAGTTGGCACAATAGAGACATAGCCGCTATGCAAGGCAAAGACATCCGTCTCTTCTCCACGATCATTCAGCTCAAACTTGCCCGTCATCCAGTAATAATCTCTTTCGTAGGGATCCGATCTTTCCTCAAACTCCTCTACCCAACTGCCATTTGCCTGTCGGCATATTTTAATGCCCTTTATATCTTCCCCCTTCGGAAAGTTAACATTCAACAGGGTATTCTTTGGAAGTCCATTTTTAAGTACTTCTTGGGTAATTCCCAAGACATACGGCCTACAGAATGAAAAATCCGCTTGACTAGAGAAGTCATCCAAAGAAAATCCAATGGACGGAATCCCTTCAATAGCCCCCTCAACCGCAGCGGACATCGTCCCTGAGTAAAGCACATTAATAGAATAATTTAAGCCATGATTTATCCCAGAAACACAGATATCTGGCTTCTTACCCTTGTATATCTTATGAATTGCGAGCTTAACACAGTCTACAGGCGTCCCAGAACATTTATACATCTCCACTCCCTCGTAGAGATCTACCTTGTCCAAGCGCAAGGGCCTTCCAATTGTTATGGCATGCCCCATGCCGGATTGAGGGCTATCGGGTGCTACCACGACTACATTGCCCAGCTTTTTCATCTCCTCGAGCAAAGCCTTGATACCTGTAGCGGTAATGCCATCATCGTTTACAACGAGAATTTCTATTTGCTTGTCTGCCATACTGCGAATTTATAAAAAAATAGTGCCATCGCCATAGCTTATACTTGTTCTTCCAGCAAATAAGATAAAATTTAAGACATTTAGCTTCGGCATAAAAGCCTAAGGTCTTGTTTAAATTGAAAAAAAAATAAAATATACTAAACTAGTAGACGAAAAAAAATTAAATTTGCTCATCATGAAGAAAGATCAGTCCAAAATCATTAGAGAGCAAGCACCACGCTCTGCTACTCGAGAGCACTCGGTGCCTTTGTACTTAACCTCGAGCTTTATTTTCGACAGTGCAGAACAGGGGCGTGCTATATTCGCAGATGAAGAGCCTGGCATGATATACTCCCGCTACTCCAACCCCAATACCAGCGAGCTTATCAATAAGGTATGCATCCTGGAAGCTGCCGAGGCGGGCTTAACCTTTGCAACAGGGATGGCGGCAGTCTTTGGCTCTTTTGCAGGCATTATCAAAAGCGGGGATCATATTGTTTCTTCGAAGGCTATCTTTGGATCCACACATCAGCTGTTTACCCAGCTATTCCCAAGATGGGGCGTCAGCACAACCTATGTAAATGCAGTGGACAATGCGGCATGGGAAAATGCAATTCAGCCCAACACTAAGATTATTTTCTTAGAATCTCCATCCAACCCGGGCTTAGAATTAGCCGATTTGGAATTCCTAGGAGGACTGAAGAAGAAATACCCACATATCCTTTTCTTTATTGACAACTGCTTTGCTACGCCTTACCTTCAAAAGCCCCTACAATACGGCTTTGACCTCTCTATTCACTCCGCTACAAAATATATGGATGGCCAGGGACGCGTGCTTGGAGGGCTAGCTGTAGGTAAAAAATCTTTAATAGATGAGCTTATGTTCTTTATTCGACATACTGGCCCTGCCCTTTCTCCTTTTAATGCTTGGACCATCTCCAAAAGCCTAGACACCCTGGGCTTGCGCATGGACAGACACTGCTCCAATGCGCTCGCATTGGCAGAAACATTAGCTATTCACGAGGAGATTGTTAAGGTCAATTACCCCTTCCTTCCGGCACACCCACAGTACGAGCTTGCTAAAAAGCAGATGAAGGCTGGAGGAGGAATTGTAACCTTTGAGGTTAAGGGGGGCCGAGAGCGAGCATTTGCATTCTTGGACGCCTTAAACATGATCCTGTACACCTCAAACTTAGGGGACGCGCGATCTATTGCCACCCACCCTGCCTCAACGACCCACTCAAAACTAAAGGCGGAAGAGCGGCTGGAGCTTGGCATCAGACCGGGAACAGTAAGACTTTCTGTAGGCCTTGAAGACAAGGATGATATTATAGCAGACATCCTGCAAGCATTGGCCGCTACAAAATAAGGCTTCCTACTCAAGAGCAAGAAGCCTTATTAACGCGTGGGTTATCGTCTACAACGACAACCTACAAAATAGCTGATAAAGATTACAAGGCTGCTAAAGCCGCCTTATAATCAGGCTCTTCAGTAGTCTCCGCAACTTGCTCTGTATAGACCACCTTGCCGGACTCATCAATAACAACTACTGAACGGCTTAATAAGCCCTCCAAAGGTCCATCAACCAACTTCAAAGCATAAGCATCTGAAAAGTTTGAATCCTTATATTCCGACAATGTAATTACATTGTCAATGCCTTCTGCTGCACAAAAGCGGGACTGCGCAAAAGGCAAGTCCTTAGAGATGCATAATACCACCGTATTCTCCAATGCGGCAGCCTCTACATTAAACTTGCGCACAGATGCTGCACAGGTACCCGTATCAATACTTGGGAAGATATTTAAGATAACTTTCTTGCCTGCAAAATCTTTTAAATGCTTACTCGACAAGTCGCCAGCTGTAAGCTCAAAAGCTGGAGCTTGCTCACCCAAAGCTGGTAAACTACCCGCTGTATTAACTGTAGCTCCTTTAAATGTTATTTTAGCCATGATTGAATTTTTAAATTTATATAAAACGTTAAGATACAGAATTTATTCAAAAAATTAAGGTTAAAAAATTGTTATTATTTTTCGCCAAAAATTTGCGAATCCCTCCAAAAAAAGCTATGTTAGCATATTATTATTTTAATAATGCATACGCTAACCAAACCACATTCGTATGAAAAGATTACTAATTGGATTAGTCCTTGCAAGCCCTACACTTGTCCTGGCTCAAGGATCTCAAGTAAACACACAAAGCCCTAAGGCTGTAGGGATGTCTGGTGCAGGATCAGCATTATTTGTTGATGAATCATCTATATTCTACAACCCTGGCGCACTATCCAAGATGGACCACAATAGTGTATCTCTAGGAGCGAGCGCCGTTATGTACCGTTCAGCCTTTAGCGAGGTAAACAGCGTAGATGTACATAAGACAAAGTTTCAAATCACCCCTCCATTTTCAGTATTCGCAACCTTTGGCCCTAAAGATGCCAAATGGAAAGCTGGACTAGGGGTCTACACACCCTTTGGAGGAGCGGTAGACTGGGGAGACCAGTGGCCAGGCAAGTACGAACTGAACTCGCTACAGATGCGAGCCATCTATATACAACCTACCATTAGCTATAAGCTTACTGAAAAGTTGGGTATTGGAGCAGGCTTTGTGTACAACATAGGCTTGGTAGACCTCGCACGCTCACTGCCTACATCTTTTCCTGATGGTACTGCTGGAAAAGCTGAACTTTCAGGTGTAGGCTCAGGCCTTGGCTACAACTTAGGAGCACACTACAACTTTGACAATAAATTGGCAATCTCCTTAAGCTATAGATCAAAGGTGGTTACCAAACTAAAAAATGGGGATGCCGAATTCACCGTCCCTCCAGCCTTGGCGACCTCCTTTCCGACGACAACCTTTAATGCGGAACTTCCCTTGCCGGCATCAATAAACTTAGGCGTTAGCTTCCCAACGAGCGATAGGCTTGCCTTCGCTGCTGATGGAACCTTTATCAAATATGACATCTACAAGGAGTTATTCTTTGATTACAAGGATAATACGGATGCATTAAAAGATACCAAACAGCCGAAAAACTATAAAAATGCATTCTCCGGAAAAGTTGGCGCAAACTACAAAACCACGGACAATCTAGACCTTCGCGCTGGGCTTGGCTATGTATTTACCCCAGTCCGCAGTGAGTTTGTATCGGCGGAAACCCCAGACAATGATAGATTTATGGCCTCCGCTGGCTTTACCTATGCCGTTTCGGACAAATGGTCTTTTACAGGAGCATACGTTTTTCAGCACCTGATTAAAAGAACGGTAACAAGTCTGGACTCCCAACTTTCAGGGACCTATGAAACCAACATTCACGCGCCGAGTATTTCGTTAACTTATAAATGGTAATGACGATGAAAAAGATATTTATACAAAAAAAACTTTTCATAGTAAGCGCAGCTGCCTTACTGTGGATATCTTCCTGCGCACCCAGTCTTGAAGGCGTAAAACCAACTTCTGGAACAGCCGATTTCAGCAAATACATTGCAATAGGAAACTCCCTTACTGCAGGCTATGCCGACGGGGGCTTATACCTAGAGGGGCAGCGTGTAGCATACCCCAATCTAATTGCAGAGCAGTTGCAACATGTGGGCAGCGGAGCATTTAACTCCCCATTCTTTAGAGAGGATCAGCGTAATGGCTCTGGCTACCTACGACTTGATTCCCTAGTGAATGGGCAGCCAGTTATGAAATATGTAATAGAAAACCTAGCTATCAGAGGTCAGAATCCTAATGAAAAACCCCTGTACACAAAGCACACGGAGGAAATACACAACTATGGCGTCCCCGGCATGCGTATGGATATGGCCTTTGCCCCAGGCATAGGCACCATCATGGGAAATCCCTTTTTTGAGCGCTTGCTACCTGACAATACGCCGCAGACTTACAGGTACTTCGATCATGTAACAAAAAATGACCATACCTTCTTTAGCTTTTGGCTTGGCAATAACGATGTGCTGGGCTATGCCAGCAATGGCGCTGTGGAAGACCCTTTGGATCCAACCACAAAACTAACCTCTGTAGCCGTATTTAGTCATAGCTTCACGGAATTCATCACAGCACTTACGAGCAAAGAACAAAAAGGCGTCCTAGCAACCATTCCTGATGTAACCTCGGTTCCTTATTTCACCACCGTTACTCGTGCAGCCTTAATAAAAGGCGTAAATGACCAACTGCCTGCAGACAAAAAAATTACAGATTTGTATATAGAGTCCTCGACAGGGAAAAGAACTGCTACTGACAATGATATGTTTGTACTACCCTTTTCTTCAGCAGGACTTTTGGGAAAACCAAAAGAAAACCCCTATGGACTACACCCAGGCAACCCCATAGCAAGCAAGTATATATTAGATCCAGAGGAAGTGCTGATTATAAAGCAACGGGTTAAGGAATTCAATGATATTATTAAGCAGGCTGCTAGCAGTAATAAATTGGCTTTGGCAGATGCACATGACTTCCTAAACAAGGTTAAATCCCCTGGAATAAAGTACAACAATATTGACATCAATGCTAATTTTATAAAGGGTAATGCCTTCTCCTTAGATGGTATACACTTGACTCCTATGGGCAATGCAATTATTGCGAATCTATTTATAGATGCTATTAATAAACAATACAATAGTAGCATTAGCAAGGTTGATGCTTCAAAATACCGAGCTGTCATATATCCGTAAAGATTAACAACTAAACATTTATAACAGGTGGCCTCCAGCTTTAAGCTAGGGGCCATTTTTTGTTCAATAGACCTTGCGCCGCAAGCGTAAAGGATTGCCTATACTTGTGTTTAAAAGCAAATTTAGCTAAGTTTGATTATCTTAATTAAAGCAATATGAAAGTCCAGCTAAAACGTAAAAATGATGCGGTGCATTTCGAAGCATCCAGCGAATCCTCCGCAATAAAGGTAAATATAGACGGCTCTGAAGCCATTGGCGGAGAAGGCATGGGCGTGCGCCCTATGGAGCTTATTCTAATGGCTTTGGGCTCTTGCAGCGTCTTTGACTTAAGCACAATCTTAAAGAAGCAGCGTCAGGACATTCAAGATATACAGGTAGAGGTTTCTGCTGAGCGCCGCGAAGAAATACCCAATATATTCACTAAAATACATATCTCATTTTCACTTAAAGGCGAGATAGACTTAGAGAAAGCGCACAAGGCCGCAGAATTAGCCGTAAAAAAATATTGTTCTGTACATGATATGCTGGCGGCTGGCGGAGTTGACATTACCTATAGCATTAAAATTAACTAGGGTCTGCTTTACGCCATACCTTCTCGGCCCATCTTCCTACAAACCAGAATGAAACGGCGAGTAGCAAAAAGAAGATGGTCCGATTCATATTATCCCATAGGTATTCTACAAATCGGGTGTACAAGTTCAAGATAAAAAAGACAAAGCCAATATCCCGGGAGACAGTATCCTTGGTCTTCATCCCATACAGGGCCAAGCTTAAGGATAGGAAAATGGCCAATATCCCCCAATACAAAATTTCATACTGACGCACCTGCGTCCAGTCATCAATGCTTGCATAGTTCCCAAAGATGGATAAGCACCATAAAGCAAGCATACTATAGAGCAAGCCTATCGCATAACTTGTCGATTGAAAAGGGATTAAGGATTTAATCTTCGGCTGCCCAAAGACTGAAAAGGCGGTCAAAAGAAAGCCAAATAAGGTAAAGCGCAGGGGATAATTCATCCCCCAAAATCTAAAGCCCCAATTACTGCGAGAGGCGGTTTCGGTGGCAAACCAGATGCCTAATGCAACCAAGGTAAATATCCACAACAGCCTAGAGTCTAACTTCACGGCCAAGACAGCATAGATAACAATGGAAAGCAGAAATAGCAAGGTGTACTGACTTGTACCACGGTCTAGAATCTGCCCTAGAAATCCAATACAAGCAGCCGTAGCGCAGGCCCCCATAAGCATCAAGCTCTCATTGGAAAAGGTCTTGTCGGGATACTTTAGTTTATTGCGAAAGCCCAAAACGTAAAAAACTGCGGCAATAATGCCAAAGCTTGCGCAAAAAACAATATTTGGTGTCTCATAGAAGCCCTCTATAAAGCGCAATAAGGCATCATCTGCAAATAGAGATAGCACCGCCAAAACTAAAGATACAATAGCGATCCAAAAGGCATAGCGTGCTAAAACCTTCCAATCAAAGCCCCGCTCATCAATGCTATCGCGAAGCAATTGCGTCTGCTCTGCGGACAAATGGTTGTTTTCTTGCCAATGCTGCAAGGCGCCCTCCACGATTTCCTTCTCTTGCCTGCTTAAATCTAGTTTTTTCAAGGTATACTATTTAGGAAGCCACAACTTACGAAATCATGTGCAAATAGCAGAGGCAATTGTTTAAAAAATAAAAATAAGACATTCCAACTTAGGGGCAGACACTACTCCGCTTAAAAAACTGTACCTTTGTGTCTTGCAAAAATCAGAACAAAAAACAATGAGTTCCTCCACGAAACAGCAGCACATCGATTTAGGCGAACAAAGTGAAATTGAAGTATTTGGCGCCCGCGTTCACAACCTTCAAAACATTGACGTCTCATTTCCTAGAAATGAGCTAGTCGTGATTACGGGATTAAGCGGTAGCGGTAAATCCTCACTTGCCTTTGACACCATCTATGCGGAAGGGCAACGCCGTTATATGGAAACATTTTCAGCCTATAGCCGACAATTCCTGGGTGGTATGGAACGTCCTGATGTGGACAAAATATCGGGACTCAGCCCTGTTATTTCAATAGAGCAGAAAACAACAAATAAAAACCCAAGATCAACTGTGGGCACTATCACAGAGATCTATGACTTCTTACGCCTTTTGTATGCCCGCGCTAGTGATGCCTATTCCTATGCGACAGGCAAGCTGATGCAGCGTATGTCCGAAGAGCAGATCGTGGAAAAGGTGCTCGCTGAATTTAAGGATGAAGCCATCTATATCTTAGCCCCTGTGGTTAAAGGCCGTAAAGGGCATTACCGGGAACTCTTTGAGCAGATCCGTAAGCAGGGCTACTCCAAGGTACGCGTAGATGGCGAAATTTTGGATATCGCCCCAAAGATGCAGGTGGATCGCTATAAGATTCACGATATTGAGATTGTGGTGGATAGACTCTACGCCAATGAAGACGACAGCAAGCGTCTCTATACATCGGTTTTACAAGCGATGAAAAGTGCGAAAGGGATTATCAAGGTTGCAAACAAGGATGGTCGGGAGCACTTCTTTAGTCGCTACTTGATGGATCCTGAATCGGGCATCTCCTATGACGAGCCCCAGCCAAACACCTTCTCTTTCAACTCTCCTTATGGTGCCTGTCCGCGTTGTGATGGACTGGGCTATATCTTTGAGATTGACAAGAACAGTGTTATCCCGGACAAAAAAATAAGCATCACTAAAGGCGCTATACTTCCCTTGGGCCCAGCGCGCGAGTCTTGGACCTTCCAAGTCGTGAAGGCTGTTGCCAAAAAATTTGAGATTTCCCTAACCGCTCCGGCCAGCTCGCTGACCGAAGAGCAAATAGACTTACTCCTCTTTGGAGGCGAAGAAGACATCCCCTTAACGATTTCTTACGGCAGTTATGGCGCAAGAGAATATCAGGTAAAGTTTGCAGGCATTTTCAAGCTCCTAGAAGAGCTTCAGGGAAAAACCTCCGATGATGCACCTGCATTGGATGACTTCCGCAGCCAAGTAGTCTGCCCATCCTGCGCTGGCGCAAGACTTAAAAAGGATTCCTTACACTTTAAGGTAGACAATAAAAATATCCATGAGCTATCGAGCATGGATATGATCACGCTGCATGCCTGGTTTACAGGTGTAGAAGAGCGCTTAAGTGAAAGACAGAATACCATCGCAGCCGAAGTACTTAAAGAGATTAGAACCCGTATAGGCTTCTTGTTGGACGTAGGCTTAGGCTACCTATCACTTGACAGGTCTTCAAAGACATTGTCAGGAGGGGAGGCTCAGCGTATACGCTTAGCAACCCAGATTGGATCGCAATTGGTAAATGTGCTCTACATCTTGGATGAGCCCAGTATTGGACTGCACCAAAGAGATAATGAGCGCTTAATAAATTCCTTAAAAAACTTGCGGGATATTGGCAACTCAGTACTTGTTGTGGAACACGATAAGGACATGATCCTCAATGCTGACTATGTTTTGGACATGGGCCCTGCTGCTGGTGTAAATGGGGGGACAGTCGTTGCTCAAGGCAGACCTGCAGACATCCTAAAGTCCGACAGTCTAACCGCCCAATACTTAAATGGCAAGAAAGAAGTCGCGATTCCCGCGCTACGCCGAAAAGGAAATGGCTTACAGCTTTCCTTAAAAGGTGCAACGGGCAACAACCTAAAGGATGTTGACGTTGACTTTCCGCTAGGCCAATTAATCTTGGTGACAGGTGTTTCGGGCTCTGGAAAGTCAAGTTTAATTACGGGCACATTGTACCCCATATTAAACAAGCATTTCTTCCGTGCAAAAGCTACTCCAATGCCCTACAAGAGTATTGAGGGGCTAGAGCATATCGACAAGGTTATTGAAATTGACCAAAGTCCGATTGGGCGTACACCTCGCTCCAATCCATCCACCTATACGGGCGTATTCTCGGACGTAAGAACATTGTTCGTACAGCTTCCCGAGGCTAAAATAAGAGGCTATAAGCCGGGTCGATTCTCTTTTAATGTCAAAGGGGGCCGCTGTGAAACCTGTCAAGGAGCCGGCTTAAAGATTATTGAAATGAATTTCCTACCTGATGTGCAGGTTCCATGCGAAACATGCCAAGGCAAGCGCTACAACCGAGAGACGCTGGAAGTACGCTACCGCAGCAAGTCTATCGCGGATGTATTGGATATGAGCATCGATGAGGCCGTTCCATTCTTTGAAAACATTCCTGCTATCTACCGAAAAATTAAAACCTTACAGGATGTAGGCTTAGGCTATATTAGGCTGGGACAATCTTCTACTACGCTTTCCGGTGGAGAGGCGCAGCGGGTAAAATTGGCCACCGAACTTTCTAAGAAAGATACGGGCAACACCTTTTATATCTTAGATGAGCCGACTACAGGCCTTCACTTTGAGGACGTCAATGTGCTCTTAGGGGTGATCAATCGCTTAGTAGATCGGGGCAATACAGTATTAATTATCGAGCATAACTTGGATGTGATCAAGACCGCAGATTGGGTTATCGATATGGGACCAGAAGGTGGTCGCAGTGGTGGGGAATTACTGTTCGCTGGCCTTCCTGAAGATCTGATAAAGGAAAAGAAAAGCGAAACAGCGCGGTTTTTGAAATTAGAGATGCAATCATTTTCGTAACTTTGTTTCTGTATGTCGGATATCATTCAGTTATTACCAGATTCGGTAGCCAACCAAATCGCCGCAGGAGAAGTTGTACAACGACCTGCTTCGGCCGTTAAGGAGCTTATAGAAAATGCGATCGATGCCGGAGCGGATAAGATTAAGCTTATTGTCAAAGATGCCGGAAAATCACTTATTCAAGTGATTGACAATGGCTGTGGTATGAGTACCACAGATGCTAGGCTATGCTTTGAGCGGCACGCCACCTCCAAAATTCGCAAGGCGCAGGATTTATTTGAAATCCGCACCATGGGCTTTCGTGGGGAGGCTATGGCCTCTATTGCAGCTATTGCGCAGGTGGAACTAAAAACACGTCGTGTAGAAGATGAGCTGGGCACCATTATCGATATTGAAGGCTCTAAGATTGTGGACCAACGTCCCGAATCCCTTCCCGCAGGCACAAGCATCGCTATAAAAAATCTTTTTTACAATATTCCTGCACGTCGGAACTTCCTAAAAAGCAATTCCGTAGAAATACGTCATATTATTGATGAGTTCCAGCGTATATCGCTCGCGCATCCTGCCATATTTTTCAGTCTGCATAGTGATGGCAATGAGCTCTTTCATTTGCCAGCTGAAACACTTAAACAACGTATTGTGCACCTTTTTGGCAACAGCTATAACCAACGTTTGGTACCTGTTGAAGAGGAAACTAGTATTATTAATATTAGCGGATTTATAGGCAAGCCTGAATTTGCAAAGAAAACAAGGGGGGAACAATTCTTCTTTGTTAATAATCGCTTTGTAAAGGACCCTTACTTAAATCATGCCGTAATGAATGCCTATGAGGAAATCCTGGCAGGCGAAACATTCCCTTTGTATGTGCTATCCATAGATATTGATCCCGCAAAGATCGATATTAACGTTCACCCCACTAAGACGGAGATAAAGTATGAGGATGACAAAGCCATCTATGCTATTATTCGCTCGGCGGTGAAAAGATCTTTAGGCCGGTATAATATTACCCCGACCTTGGACTTCGATCAGGAGACAAGCTTTAGCGGCTTTATTACCAACAAGCCCTTGGATCAGATACAGGCACCTACCATATCTTTCAATCCCGATTTCAATCCCTTTGAGGAAATAAAATCCAATAACAGCGCCCGCAATGCTGCTTATGCTGAAGGCTTTGAAAAGAAAGCCGGCATTCCCCAAAACTGGGATACACTCTATGAAATTACGGAACGAGACATGGGGGAGCAACTGCCCCTTATGGCAGAAGAGCCTAGCGTAGCTACGACTGTTATCAGTAAAACAAATGAGGTTATCAAACCCTTTTTTCAATTGCATAACCGCTTTATTGTATCCCAGATACACTCTGGCTTTATGTTAATTGATCAGCAGGCGGGACATGAGAGAATCTTGTTTGAGCATTATCAAGAACAACTAGAAAACAACCAGGGGAGCTCCCAACAGAGTCTTTTCCCACAAACAATTGAGCTTAGTGCCGCTGACTTTGCGCTGATGGAAGAAATTTTGGCGGACATTCAAACGCTAGGCTTCCAGCTTCGTCCTTTTGGAAAAACTACGTATATTGTGGATGGCATTCCTGCGGACTTAGGTACTGGAATAAGTGAAACAAAGATCTTGGAACAGCTGCTTGAAGACTTTAAGAATAATAAGGATGAACTCAAGATAGGCAAGCGGGAGAACTTAGCAAGAAGTTTAGCGAAAAATGCGTCCATCAAAGCCGGCCAACCCCTGGATAATCAGGAAATGTCTGAGTTGATAGACAAGCTTTTTGCCACTTCAACACCTAATATTTCATTGCATGGAAAGCCCGTCATTATTACCATTACCCTACAGGAGCTAATGGAAAGATTTGGCAAAAACTAATTTTAAGGATACGATTATATGAACAACCTTTTTTCAAACTTAGGCCCAGTCACTAAAAACTTATTGATTATCAACATAATCTGTTTTATTGGGTCCGCTATCTTTGAACAGTCTACACGGTTTTTTGGTATTTTCTATCCAGATTCACCCTTCTTTAAGATCTGGCAAGTGGTTACCTACATGTTTATGCATGGGGGCTTTAATCATATTTTCTTCAATATGTTCTCCTTGCTGATGTTTGGTTCAATTATCGAACAGGTACTGGGCTCTAAGCGCTTTCTGAACTTCTACCTGATCTGTGGGATTGGGGCACTCGTTTTACAGTATGGTGTACAGGCCATGGAGGTATACAACATTACGGGAACCGTACGCGCATCTCAATTTCTAACATTTGACATGTTGAACAACCGCGTAACGACCTCACTTCCTTTGTCCTCAGCAGACTTTGAAACCTTAATCGGTATCTATAGCATCCCGCTTGTGGGCGCCTCAGGAGCTATTTATGGGCTGTTATTGGCCTTTGCTTACTTATTCCCAAACATGTCCTTGTACTTGTTTTTTATCCCCGTACCGATTAAAGCAAAGTTTTTCATTCCTATATTAATCTTAATCGAAATTTACCTAGGCTTCTCCAATAGCGGGGGGTCAATTGCGCACCTTGCACATGTGGGAGGTGCCTTATTTGGTTATTTGCTGATTAAATATTGGGGCATCAGAAAAGGAGCGTAGTACAATGAGACAAAGCAGTTTAAAGACTTTTTGGCAAAACACATACAACGGGAAATCGCCGGTGCCTGTCATTATTTCTATACAAGTACTGCTTTTTGTCTTGATTCATATCTTTGACTTACTCAAGGAAGTTGGCCTGCTTAAGCTACCGCTGTACGATTATAGCTTACAGTATTTAAGCCTGCCACTTTCCTTTTCACAGTTCTTACAACAACCTTGGTCCTTGTTGACCTACCCATTCTTATATACAGGCCTTTTTCAGCTCTTATTTGACTGCTTATGGCTCTATTGGATAGGCAATACCTTCCTAGTCTTTTTAAACAAAAGACAGCTGCTATTCGTCTATATCTCAGCACTGGTTTTAGGCGCTGTATCTTTTATGGCACTGGGCAGCATTCCTTTGCTGCAACACAGCCTACAGCAGTCCTTCTACAGCGGAGCTTTTGCTATTGTAGCCCTAGTCTCGGCAACAGCCGCCTTAGTTCCTGGCATGCAGCTTCGACTACTTATTATTGGGAATGTACGCCTGAGGTATGTCGCGTTGGTATTTATAGCCCTTAGTATTGGCTACTACGCACTTATCAATAGAGCGGGCGCTATTAGTCTAGCCCTTGTAGCTGGCTGGGGCATGCTCTTTATACAGCAATTGCAACAGGGCCGGGATTTAAGCTTGCGCTTTAGCTGGAAACGTAAATCTACGAAGCTTAAGATTGTACATCAACGCGGCAGCAAACAACGCAGCCGGCCCAACCAAGTGCTACATGAAACGCCTAATCAGGCTCAAATAGATGAAATATTAGATAAAATTTCATTGGGCGGCTATGAAAGCTTAACTTCACAAGAAAAAGAATTATTATTCAAGGCAAGTAAGAGCGAGTCTTAGACTATGGCAAGAAAAACTTTCTTTAAAAAAAATCTAGGTTTTTTCAGTAAAACCATCTTCCTCTGCAATATGATTGCAGTGGTCTTGCTTTTATTAAGCTACTCCGCCTCCTTTATTAATCCCATTGGCATCTGGCCTATTGCCTTCTTGGGCTTAGGCTATCTTCCCATACTTCTGGTAAACCTAGGCTTTGTGCTGTATTGGTTATTAAGACGTCCTAAGTATGCCTTCTTTACCTTGATTCCGATCTTAGTAGGCTGGGGCCTGCTTACCAAGCATATGGGCTTCCGCCAAGAGGCTGTTGCAGCACCCAAAACAGCGGCTAGCATGCGCATAATGACCTACAATGCCCATTTGTTTAAGGATGTTAAGGAGGGCGAAAAAAAGGATATAAAAGGGGAGGTTATGGATATTATTAAAGATACTCAACCTGATATTCTCTGCTTTCAAGAATTCTACACGAAGATAAAAGGATCGAAGAAGTTTTTAGACAAAATCAATGATCAGGCAGGCTTTGAGGACTTCTACTTTGAGCCGGCAATGAAAAGCAGCAATGAGGCCTACGGTCAGGTTATCTACTCGAAGTTTCCAATTATCAATTCTGGGATTATTGCACACAATGAGTATGGCATTAACCGCATTATCTATGCTGATATTGTAAAGGGTTCGGATACGATACGAGTTTACAATGTACATTTACGGTCATTTGCCTTACAGAATGAGGACAAGGAGTTTATTCAAAACCCTTCTGGAACGCCTGAGATTAGTGAAGGAGCCTCTCGTAGACTGGGTCGCAAACTCAAGTATGCATTTGCCAAAAGAAGTCAGCAAGCTGCGGCTTTGAAAAAACATATTGATGGCACCAACTATCCGATTATTGTTATGGGAGATTTCAACGATACCCCGATGTCCTATAGTGTAAACCTAGTAAGCAAAAACCTGATCAACAGCTTTCAGGAGAAGGGCTCCGGCTGGGGGGTTACGCATTATGAGATGCTTCCCTTGTTTCAGATTGACTATATCCTTTGTAGCAAGCAGTTTGAAGTCAATAATTATAAGATTATTAAACAGAAGCTATCGGATCATTACCCTGTATTCTCCGACATAAAAATGATTAACTAGGTCTGGTACGATTGAAGTATTCCAAGGCCCGCTTCACAAACACATCACTTCTATTTTTGACTTTGAAATAAGCCTCCCTACCGAAGTAATACCGCCCCACTAAAGCTTCAATATCACTCTCAATCACGCTTCTTAAATCCCGCTTCTTCTGCTCAGAAATAAGAATTCCTTCTGAACGCACAAAGTCAATAAAGGCATGATACTCATTGTCAGGTAAGTTATAACCGGTCAGAAAATTCTCAATGGAATAGGCTGGCAATTTCTTGGTAAATCGACCGTAGACAAATTGATCCACAAAGCCATAGCGTAATAGGTCTTGGTAGGGTGTATCAAAGGAAGTAGAATCCGTAGGCATCTGTATATCTGGGAGGATTCCGCCACCGCTAAATACGGCCTTGCCAGCTTGAGTCTTATAGGCCTGTCCATGCGCATACAAGGTGTCTAAGAGCCACAAGCCCTTGTACATATTGTTAAAGTCCACCATATTGGACCAATTCGGGGTATACTTCTTTTGAATGCTTCGCCCCAATGGGGTATAGTAACGGGCAATACTCAAGTTAATGGTGGAGCCATCTGAGAAGTCAAACTGCTCCTGCACAATCCCCTTCCCATAGGAACGACGACCAATAATTACCCCCCGATCCCAATCTTGTATAGAGCCCGCCACAATTTCACTGGCCGAAGCGGTATTTTCATTAATCAAGATCGCCAGTTCGCCCTCAGCAAAAGCCCCCGCTTCATCTGAAAAATAATCCTGACGCAGTTCATGGGCACCCTCTGTATAGACCACCAAGCGTCTATCCTTGAAAAAAGTACTAGCCATCTTTATCGCTACGTGGAAATAACCTCCGCCATTGTCGCGTAGGTCTAAGATAAGGCGCTTAGCACCTTGCTTTTTCAATGCTGTTAAAGCCGATAGGAACTCCTCGCCAGTATTCATTCCAAAGCGGCGGACCTTAATATATCCCACCGTTGGCTCTATCATATAAACCACATCCAACGAACGGACGGTTACTTGGTTGCGGACAACCTTAATTGCCGTCGGAATATCCATTCCATCTCTATTAATATGTATGTTTACAATCGTGCCTCTGCTGCCCCGTATCAGCTTTTCAATCTCTTCTTGAGAAATATTAACGCCTGCGACAACTTTTTCATCAATACGTAAGAGCTTGTCTCCAACTCGGAAGCCTGCTTTTTCAGCTGGACCGCCATTAATTAAAGAAACGACCATCAAGGAATCCCTGAGGTTGAAGTATTCCATGCCAATGCCCTCGAAGGTTCCTTCCAGAATTTCAGTTTGTTGCAAGGCCTTGTTGGGTACGAGGTAGCTAGAATAGGGGTCTAAATGGGAGATAATATGATTTATGGCGCCATTTTGAACGGAGTCAAGGCTTACACTATCTACATAGGAATTGTTGATTAGATCGATTAGTTGTTGAATCTTCCAACTATTATTCGACAAGCCAATAGGTACCAGGCTACTACCGGGCTTATTTCCTTGTTCATCCACATAGTTCTGGCCTAAAAGAATGCCCAAAAGCAAAACAGCTGCGTAAGTCGCGGCCACAAATAAATTACGTTTGGTCCCTTTCTGCATGGTTAATCTTTCACTGCAAAATTACTATTGTTTTTTCAAATAATGCAGGGTTAGTTAACGGGTAAACTAGCAAAATGTAGTCCAATCGCTAACATATTGATAATATTTAAGTAATATTTTATAAAGTAGCTCCAATCTTAAAAGATAGGAACCTCTTCGGGCTTACTTTTCAAGCGGATAATTTGTTGTATTTAAAACTTAGAATATCTAAGTTTGAACTGTCAACTTAAGATTAAGCAAGTGCACGAGATAGAACCATATTACAGCTGGAGAGATGACTATATAGCCTCCGAAGACGAGCGATCGCCTTTTTATGCCGTAGAATATAGTGAGTTTGAATTTGACAAGCAGATTTACAACTTTTTACTGCATCCACAATGGGATGACTTCGGCTCCCAAACCCTGTATTTAAAGGTCTTGTATGCGGACTATGACAAGGGCTTTGCGGTTATTGAATTAATCGGAGAATGGAATGACGCCATCTACAATGATATTATGCTGCTGAAAAGGGAGCTGATCGACCTTTTGATTAGCGAGGGGGTACAGAAGTTTGTGCTTATTGGAGAGAATGTATTAAACTTTCATGGCTCAGATGATTCCTACTATGAGGAGTGGTATGAGGATATTGAGGAGGGTTGGATTGTTGCCTTAAACTTTCGAGAACATGTCGTACAGGAGTTTAAGGCGCATAATATAGATTATTACCTAAACTTCGGCGGCGAACTGAATGAATTCCCTTGGCGGACGCTGCGACCTAAGCAGCTTTATCATCATATTCAGGAGCGTATCAACAAGCGTCTAGGCGAATAAAACGACAAGCACAGCAAATTCTCCCTGCTTGTCTATATTTTTCATTAACTTTGTTATGCAAAAAACACATGTAATTATGTCATTCAGAATAGAAAAAGATACGATGGGTGAGGTTCAAGTCCCGGCAGATAAATACTGGGGTGCCCAAACAGAACGTTCACGTAACAACTTTAAAATTGGCCCTTCTGCTTCCATGCCGAAGGAAATTATCGAAGGCTTTGCTTATTTGAAAAAAGCTGCTGCTTTCGCGAACCATGAACTAGGTGTGTTACCAATCGAGAAACGCGATGCTATTGCTGCTGTATGTGAGGAGATCCTAGCGGGTAAGCTGGATGAT
>JASLCA010000388.1 GCA_030146225.1 Sphingobacterium sp.
CAGACTTAGGATCTGGCGCCGCAAGGCGTGGGGGTTCGAGTCCCTTCTTCCGCACTTGATATCCTCCCGAACTTAATAACTCGGGAGGATTTTTTTTGTAATGCGTAAACGTTAAAAGAGAGTATGAAGATTTCACACCAAAAACTTGACGATGTCAATGCGAACATCACGGTTGAATTAACACCTGAAGATTACAACCCTTCAGTAGATAAGGCTATCAAAGAACAAGCTAAGCAAGCGAAATTACCAGGATTCCGCCCAGGAATGGTTCCAGTGGGTCATATCAGACGTACTTATGGTAAATCTATCCTACTTGACGAAGTCAACAAACTAGTAAACGATAAGATTGCAGCATATATCAGTGAAAACAAATTAGAGGTTTTGGGTCAACCATTGCCTGTTGAAAGTGATACAGACGCAAATTATAAATGGGACTACAAGGATAATTTCTCCTTTAACTACGAAATCGGTCTAGCACCTGAGTTTGAAATCCCTTTCTCAAAAGAAACTGAATTTACTGAGTTCGCAATTAAAGCGGATGATGCTACCCTAGCAGAGCGTATTAAGAACCTACGTCGTAGCTATGGTAAGATGACAAACCCTGAAGTTTCTGAAGAAGGAGATGTACTTTACGCTACATTGAAGCAAGAGAAAGAAGAAGGTATTGAAAAAACAACTTCCGTACGTACTGATATTATCGAGGATGCAAAAATCAAGAAATCTTTAGCTGGTCTTAAGATTGATGATGTTGTGAAAATCGATGTTAAGAAAGCATTTAAAGTTGCTGACTTAGCACGTATCTTGGGTATTGAAGAAGATGAGGCTGCGGCATTGGATGTTACTAAATTCACTTTAGAAGTTAAAAACATCAACCGTCTTGAGGAGTCAGAACTAAACCAAGAATTCTTTGATAAGTTATTCCCAGCTGGTGAAGTAACTGAAGAAGCTGCTTTTACAGCTAAAGTTAAGGAAGAAGTTGAAGGCCTATTTAAGCAAAACTCGGATCAGAAGTTACGTAATGACATGTATACCTTTGGTATGGATAAAGTTACGGTACAATTCCCAGAGACTTTCTTAAAGAAATGGTTAAAGGCAACCAACCCAAATATCAACGAGCAAGAGCTTGAAGAAGGCTTTACAGACTTCTTGAACAACTTGAAATGGACGATCATCGAAAACCGCATCGTTACGAAAAACAGTTTAGAGGTTAAGTATGACGAAGTTGTTAACTTAGCAAAAGAACGTATCTATGCGCAAATCAAGATGTACAACATCAATGATGAGCCTACAGATGAGCAGCTAAACCAGTTCGCAATGCAATTGCTACAAGATAGAGAGCAAGCGAACCGTTTGTTTGAAGAGGCAAAAGCACTTAAGGTATTTGATTTCTTAAAAGAAAACATTACTGTAAAAAGCAAAGATATCACTTACGTAGATTTCGAAAAGCTAGAAAAATAGTTGACCCCTCCTTGGAGAGACCAACATAGATCATTCGGCATCGTATACTTAGGGAAGCTTCTTCGCTAAGTATACGATGCTTTTTTTATACCCAAATTTAGACTTTTAAAAATGTTAACATTCAGACCTGCCGAGGCTCATGATGCCGCAAAGATTGCCCCAATTATGCTGTTGGCGATGGAGGACATTGTGTACTACTTTATAGGAGAGCGCAACTTGCAAGAGGCGGTGGATGTGCTGACTTATTTTATCGCCCAAGAAGGAAATCAATATAGCTATACAAATATATTAGTTGCTGAAGAAGATCAGGAGATCCTGGGGCAGCTATGTCTCTATGATGGCGGAAAGCTTGAGCAACTTAGACAGCCTATACTTGACCACCTAAAGGAAGTTTATCAGGTAGAAGTCCCCTCCGCAGAACATGAAACACAGGCCGGTGAGATTTATGTAGATACCATTGCGGTCTCTGCCAATGCCCAAGGCAAAGGTATAGGCAAGCAACTCTTGCAATTTGCAATAGACAAGTTTGTGCACAACCAAGGAAAAACCCTAGGTCTTTTGGTGGACAAGGATAATCCAGCAGCTAAGAAATTGTACTTAAATATAGGCTTCAAAATAGTAAACGAACTGCAAATCTTTAAAAAGGAAATGGAGCACCTGCAATTAGCACCGGAAGCTTAACGAGTGACGAGTGATCAGTGAGGAGTATACAGTGCACAGTTTTAATGTCAAAGTCCTATGTGAGTAGCTAAATTAGCCTTAACACATAGGACTTTGTCACTTGTTACTAAGGTCACTCACGCTAAAAGCGAACGTTATAGCCTATAGATGCTCTAGCTGAAGGATACTTACGATTAAAATCCGTGAATTTATCATCTTCAAAATGGGCATCTAATACAAAATACCCTGAACTCAGGTTAAGCGAAAAATTCTTAAACACACGGAGACTTGCCTCAAAGGTGCCGGCATGTAGGAAGTAATACGACTCATTTCCGCTAATGGTATGAAAGTATCCACCATTGTAATCTCCTATAAGGCGCAATCTTCTTAAGACGGAAAGCTCTGCGCGATACCGATAACTAACCCCTGAACCATAATTGTAATTCCGACTCTCTCCGTACAATAGGTAAGGATCAGGCACCGCTGCTAAGAGCACCGCTCCTACCCCAAGGCTCATACTCAACTTGTTTTCCTTCTTATAACTAAAGACAGAGTTCCAGCTGTAGTTTAAACTCTGTGCCCCATAAAAGAATGCATCATTATTATACACATCATAATTTGCACTTAAAGCACCATGATGCTTGCCTTTCTGGGAGTCTAAGAACCTATTGGCATACAGCATTGCATGCACATTGATAACATTAATAAAGGAACTATCCTCCTTGCCTACTTCCAAATTGACATAAAACTGGTCAAAGGGCTTCTTAAGATTATTCGGTCCCTGACTATACCAAAGCTGTACTCGACCATATGAACCATTCTTGCCCTTGCGTATAAAGTCCCCATCTTGGGCATCAAAACGACGTACGCCAAAATTAACCTCTGCCCACATCTCTGAGGAGTCTATTGCATTATAGGCATCCACCTTGCCCCATTTATTGTCCAGCAATCGATTTAAACCATTTACAGGATTGACAAAGAAGGCGCCAATCTCATTGGATACCCTAGAGGAAGGATTCCGACTTCCGCGTCCCAAAATATTGCGCGCTATACGGTGGGTGATCTCCCCTAAGATAATTCCACCAAAGGTGGTATTGACTAAGTCATTGATTGATGGAGCTTGCGTCTCTCCTCCCGTTTCCCAGATATAACTTCCCACAAAAGTCGCTATACTGGATTGATAAAAGTTATAGCCATTGCTTCGAAAGGCATTAAAATATAATTGCCCATGATAAGGGTGATCAATCTGATTGGTAGAAAACTGATTATCATCCCAATCCCAAGCAGACAAGCGTTGATGCTGAAAGAAGTTCTTAAAGGTGATATAAGAATAAGGATCCTTCGTAATAAAGCGGTTAAAGGTTGCAGGAAAGGCATTCGCCAGGAACCATTCTCCACTTGCGCGCCAAAACTTCTTCTCCCGCTTTACCTCCTTTATCCCCTGATATGGGTAGGAAAGACTGTCTTTAGCCTGATACTTGCCCATCTTCAATAAGGCAGCCGTATCTAAGGGTACAAAATTGCTATCAATTTTTGAAGGATAATTCACCTGCTGTCCCACAACAAGGGTACTGCTCAGGCCGAACATCAAGAAAAGTAAACAAACTAGGCGCAATTTTATTACAATCATCGAATAGATATAAACGTAAGACCCTTTATTTTCAAGTTACCCAAAGAAATAAAAGGGATAATTTCATTAATACAAAGGCACAAAGATAGATTTTCAATCACTAAATAGCTTAATTCATTGTATAATTTAACAATTTAGGCCAAGATCAACAAGCCTAGTATAGACATTCCCCAAGCGTCCTCACAAAGCAAAGTAGACAAGGCATATAGCTTGGCTAGTTTCCCTTGAGCTGGCGATACTAGTTTTTCCTTTTCTCAATAAATAACAAGAATAGCGCAGGCTTGTTTGAACCATTACCTAATTAATTTTGGCGGAGCTAAAGCCGAAGGTTGGAAACAAAGCCCTAAAAATAAATTCAGCTCTCAATTCTTTTAAAAAAAAGCAAAACCTACTGACATACTGTTGTCATTGCGGGCAGCTATTTTTGTTGTTAATCATTAAATATTAAAATTATTAAATTAAAAGTTATGAACAACAACACTGCTGTACTACACAAAGAGGATTTATTAAACCACTGGCAAGGTCATCGTGCATTAGTGCGTCGGGTCATCGAAAAATTCTCGGAGCACGCATTACTAAACTTTACAACTGGAAATATGCGGAGCTTTGCCGAAATGGTACAAGAAATGCTGGCAGTTGCAGTACCGGGCTTAGATGCCATTGCCAATAATAAAGCTTTGGTCTTCGATCAGGGGGAAAAGTTTACGAGCAAAGCAGAGGTGCTAAAAGCATGGGATGAGGCTACGCCAATAATCTCCGAGCTCTTTATGCAAATCCCTGCGGAGCGCTTTAGCGAAAAGTATAATTTATTTGGTCAATATGACTACCCTATTATTGACAATATCTTGTACTTTATCGACAATGAAGTACATCACCGTGCTCAGGGCTACGTATACCTAAGGGCGCTAGGAATCGAACCTCCATTTTTCTGGGAAAGAGACTAAGGCAAAAGAAAAGCGCTGATACAGGATTGTATCAGCGCTTTTCTTTATGATCTTCGGCATCCAACTTAGCCAATTGCTGAAGCAATAAAGTCCGAACCCGCTGTCGCAGCGCATCTGGAGAAACAATCGTAACCTCTTCCCCTATCATCAGCAACCAGCGGGCAAACCATTCATTATCCTCCTTGCAGTGAAAGGTCATTTCAATACTATCTTCAAGCTCCCGCTCGGAGACAAAACCGTGGTAACTCCGCTCCCACTCCAAATAAGGGGCACACTTCCTGGAAACTTGAAGAATAATCTCCTGTGTTGTTGCTTGCTGCTCTTTCTTAGCCAAGTAAAATGCTAACTATTCATGCTGCTGTGTAAATCGGGTATCAGCTAGTAAGTTAATCTCTTGAATCCGATCTAAGCGAAACTGCCGGTAATCCTTACGCAGGAGGCAGTAAGCCATAATATACCAAAAGTTGTTTTCATGGAATAAACCAATGGGCTCTACAGTACGATGCTCCACCGCTTTGGAGTTGGCTTTTTGATAGCTCAGCGCTACGGACAGCCCTTCAGCGATGCTCTGCATAAGGATAGAAAGCGCCGCAGGAACTTTCTTATTAAAGCTTCCTTGTTTCGGGCTTAACAAAAGTTTTTCCTCCACGTCAGCAACCTGTTGTTTGGCACGATTACGCAGGCCGCCCTTCATCTTAAATAGGGCATTTGAAAAATGATCGTATAAATCCTTGTCTACATAATTGGCCATTAGCTTATCGGCCGCAGCAAAGCTTAAGGCTTCTTCTTTGGTAAAGCTAATAGCGGCCAGCTTATAGCCCTGCAAAAGTGCATAGCCTATGCCGGCTTCCCCATAAATGGGGACCCCAGCCGTCTGTAACGCCTGCATATCCCTATAGATGGTACGCAGGCTTACGCCATATCTTACGGCAAGATCCTGCGCCTTAACCAGGGGCTTCGCCTGCAATTGCATGTATATACCTAAGATGCGATCAAAACGCTTTTGAATATCCATAGGCTTAGCCCTTAAGCGCCAAAGAGATCCGAGCTTAGGTAGCGATCCCCACGATCACAGGCAATAAAGACGATTAAGCCTTCTTCCAGCTCCTCTGCCAAAGTCAAGGCTGCATGCAAGGCTCCTCCCGTACTCATCCCGGCAAATACGCCCTCTTGCCGAACCAAAGCCCTAGCCCTTTGGGTAGCATGCGCTTGGGAAACATCAATAATGCGATCTACACGGGAAGCATCAAATATCTTGGGCATATAAGCCGCGGGCCAGCGACGAATCCCTGGAATAGCAGACTCTTCGGTAGGCTGACAGCCGACAATCTGAATGCCTGGATTTTCCCCCTTCAGGAACATGGAGCAGCCCATAATTGTACCTGTAGTCCCCATAGCGCTTACAAAATGTGTTATCTTGCCTTCCGTATCGCGCCATATTTCAGGGCCTGTGGTTGTCAAGTGCGCTTTGTAGTTGTCTGGGTTTGCAAATTGATTCAACATATAATACGCGCCTGTCGCTGCTTTCTCCTCCGCATAATCCCTACAGATTTCCATCGACTCTAGCAAGGTTACCTTCGCGCCATAGGCTTCCATCGTTAGCGTACGCTCCCGAGTAGAGGAGGCAGGCATAACCAACTCGAGCTCCATATCGTATAAACCGGCAATCATTGCCAAGGCTATCCCCGTATTTCCAGAGGTAGCTTCAATCAGCTTGCCACCCTTTTGAATATCGCCACGCTCCATAGCGGAGCGAATCATCGACAAGGCAGCACGATCTTTTACTGAGCCGGCAGGGTTATCCCCTTCCATCTTTGCAAAGATTTTCACCTTCGGATTTTGATGAAAAGAACGTATTTCCACAAGCGGCGTATTGCCAATAGTTTCTATTAAATTTCCCATTATAGTATAGGTTTAGCATCAATAAATTTTGAATTGGGCTGGTGGTAGACCGTTGTATAGGGTTCTACACTTGCCGTCAGCCATACATTTCCCCCAATGATAGCATGATGCCCGATAACAGTATCCCCACCCAAGATGGTCGCTCCGGCATAGATAATAACATGGTCTTCAATAATGGGATGGCGCTGTGTATTGACCATATCTTTCGCTACACTCAAGGCTCCCAGCGTCACGCCCTGATAAAGTTTCACGTGATTTCCAATAATACAGGTCTCCCCGATAACCAGCCCCGTACCATGATCAATATAAAGGTGGTCGCCAATACGGGCCCCAGGATTAATATCGATCCCTGTTTTGGAATGAGCATATTCTGTGAGAATCCTTGGAATCAGCGGAACCCCCAATTGCAACAAGGCATGTGCTGTACGGTACATACAGATAGCCGTAAAGCCAGGATAGGTACGGATAACCTCCCGCAAGCTATGTGCAGCAGGATCCCCTTGCATAATCGCCTCCGCATCGCTCAGCATAACCTCATAGATATTTGGCAAATCCCGAAAGAACACCTGTGCTATCTGCTGTTTATCACAAGATGAGCAGGCTTTGGTCTTCACTAGTAATTCCAAAAGTTCTTTCTCTGAGTTTTCAAAGGCCTGCTGAACCTCCTTTACGTCCTTAAAACTATTGGAGCTCCGATCTGGAAAGAGCAGGTGCAACAAGCTTGTCGCCCAGCTAGCGATACGCTTATTGCTGGGCATGTCTTGCACTTCGAGTTGTTTTTGATATATATGTTGATAAAAATTATCCATTCTAAGGTATATCTATATTTAACAGCCTAGGGCTGTGCGCTAGGTAATCGATCCAAAATTATAATACCAATCGCTCAAACAATTCATCCAATGTAGCTTCGGCAGACAAGCAGGTCCCTGGGTGGCTTACAGAGCACTGTAGCATCGTGCTGCGCTTGGCAGTCAGCCAGCGAAACCTTTCATCCTGAGCCAAAGCTGCCAGTGGACCTCCTCTTTTATCCCCGGTACATATCCACTCAAAAGAGCTTAGATGCGCCTTTAGCAGTGCTAAATCCACAGTGGGATCTAATGCTTTACACTTGGCTTCATTGACAAAAATCTTTACCTGCGCAAACTTCTGCTTCCTACAGAAAAGTGCCACGCCCACATTTACAAATTCTTCACGCTCAACACGAGGCATGACGCGAAGCACTGCATACTCATATACGGTTCTTTCGCTCATTTTCAATTTGATTTATAAAATTTGCTGATGCAGCCAATCGTTTTATTAAAAAAGAGACATACACTTCACGTACTTCCTGCGCAGTCAAGTCTCTACCCTCTTCCTCCAGCCATTCATCGGGGATGGCATGGAGCACATTCCAAAGATTTTCTGCTGTAAATACAGGAGCATACTTCTGGTCCACAGCAGACACTTCGGAAGCATATTTCAACAAGACATGATCCTTGATCTGTACAAAGGGCTTGCTCGCTTGCTCCTCCCAATTATCCCAACTATGATGAAAATACAGGGATGCTCCATGATCAATTAACCACAGTTCTCGGTTCCAGATCAACATATTCGTATTACGAACGGTACGATCCACATTCATCAACAAGGCATCCAACCATACAATACGGGAGGCTTCCTCGGCCGAAACCTGATCCACATTGGCATCAAAGGTTAAGGCGCCGCTTAGAAAGTGTACACCCAGGTTTTTCCCAACTGAAAATCGCAGCAAGTCCTGAATCTCTTCGTCAGGCTCGGTACGGGCGAAGGACTCATCCAATTCTGCAAAGACCAATTCTGGCATCCGCAAGTCTAAAAACCTAGCCAATTCGCCACCAATAAAATCAGCAACCAAAGCCTTCTTTCCCTGCCCTGCGCCGCGAAATTTTATCACATAGCTAAAGCCATCATCTGCATCTACCAAGGCAGGCAGCGACCCGCCCTCACGAAAGGGCTGTACATAGCGCGTAATATTTACCGACCGTATATCTGGTTTGTAGTTCTTCATTCAATCATTCTTTTAGTGTCCAACAATTAGACGTTCAACCCCTTTGCAAACTCCATTTAAAGCAGGCCTCAGCAATAGATTTTTCAGGCGATAAAGCTAGAATTTTCACTTGAAACTCCTGTCCTTTTTTTGTAAGAATACAGCACAGGCTTGCACAAACCCTTTTGCCCTGCCATTTTCTATCTGCTAGCCAAGATTTCCCAAGGCCTTTAAATCAAAAATAATGAAATAATAACCGTATCTGAAAAATACTACAGTCTTCTGACTTAGGCAAGTAACATTTTCTAAGTATATTTGTATGATTCTGGTAACAAAAGGCTAAAATAACACATGAATACAACCGAGGAATATAATAAGGTCATCAATTATTGCAAAGATTTATTCTTAAAAAAAACGAAAGATTATGGCACCGCATGGCGCATTATGCGACCATCATCCATTACAGATCAAATATTTATCAAAGCGCAGCGCATCCGAACTTTGGAAGTAAAGAAGGTTTCCAAAGTGGGCGAAGGGATTATAGAAGAGTATATAGGGATTGTAAACTACTGTGTTATTGCCATGTTGCAGCTTGAAATCCCTGAAGCGGAAGGTGAAAACCTAGACTACAGCCTTGTAGACAGTCTGTACACACAGAAAGTAGATGAGACCCGCGATTTAATGTTTGCCAAAAATCATGATTATGGGGAAGCTTGGCGGGATATGCGTATATCCTCCTTGACGGACCTGATCTTGATGAAGCTACATCGGGTTAAACAGATGGAAGACAATAATGGACAAACCTTGGTCTCTGAAGGTTTTAAAGCCAATTATCAAGATATGTTGAACTATGCTGTATTTGCATTAATTAAATTAGGATTAGCCGATAAAAACTAAAACCATGGAAACAAACTTCAACCCTACGCAAAAAAAAGCGACTTCTATTATCGACCTATTGTTGGGATTTAGCAGACTCTTTGTTGGCGCCTTGTTTATATTCTCTGGCTTTATAAAGGCCAATGACCCCACTGGCTTCGGTTACAAACTTCAAGAATACTTCCTTGTATTTCATACCGAGTTCCTAAGTGACTACAGCACTTGGATCGCCGTACTGATCTGTGGCTTCGAGATTATAATGGGGGTATTCTTATTATTAGGCATCTACCGTAAAACAGTAGCCTGGGGTTTATTGCTGCTAATTATATTTTTCACCTTCCTGACGTTCTACTCTGCATTTTTCGAAGTAGTTAGTTCCTGTGGATGTTTTGGGGATGCCATCCCGTTGACCCCCTGGGAATCCTTTATAAAAGACCTGGTCCTCTTGGTATTTATTCTGATTATCTTTAAATACAGAAACCGCATACAACCCCTTATAACTTCCCCTGGAAAGCGCAGCTTTGCTGCGACCATCACGGTATTAGTATCCTTTGGAATCGGCATTTACACCGTATTCTTCCAGCCATTTATTGATTTCCTTCCTTATAAAGTTGGCAACAATATCCCCGAATTAATGGTACTTCCTGAAGGTGAAGAAGGCGATGTCTTTGAGTTTATTTACGCCTTAAAACATAAACAAACTGGCGAAACTAAAAAGGTGACGGACAAGGAGTATATGGATGGTATTTGGGAGGATGACAACTGGGAGGTTATCGGTGAGCCCTCGGCTAAGCTTGTGAAAAAAGGCTATCAAATTCCGATTTCGGACCTTTTAATCTCCAATGCTGAAGGCAATGATGTTACCCAAGAGCTAATCACCAACCCTTATTACAACTTTGTAGTGGTAAGCACCTATATTGATAAACTTTCCACAGCTGACGTAATTGCGCTCGATCGTATCAATGCAACGATACGCGACTTATCTACGGATTACAACCTGCGTGCAGTCTTGCTTACCGCAAGCTCTTCAGATATCGCAAACCGACTAAACACGGAGATGGACTTGGTATTGGAAATTTTCTATGCGGATGCAGTCCCTTTAAAGAGTATGGTTCGGTCCAATCCAGGGGTATTATTACTTCAAAATGGAGTGGTTGTTAACAAGTGGTCTAAACTTACCTTTCCATCAAAAGAGGAATTGGAGAAATTATACCTTCAAAAATAATGGACAGACCAATCTTCCTTATCGGCTTTATGGGTAGTGGTAAGACGACTTGGGGAAAAAAGCTCGCAAATCGTTTACAAAAGCAGTTTATCGATCTAGATCAGCTTATTGTAAAGCAGATCGAAATGTCCATCCCCGAGTACTTTGAGCGTTTTGGAGAGGCTCAGTTTAGAATATTGGAAAGTAAAATCCTAAAGGAGCAGCTAAGCCCTAATACCATTGTCTCTACTGGGGGCGGTAGCCCTTGCTACTTTGACAATATGGACTGGATTAATAAGAATGGCTTAAGCATCTACCTATGTCTTAGCCCTAAAGCGCTATTTACACGTCTACAGCAGTCTAATATTGCCAGTAGACCTGCACTCAAAGGTTTGCAGGGCGAAGAGTTGTTGGCATTTATTGAAGATAAGCTGGAAGCCAGAGCCGATTATTATAATCAAGCTATGATCCATGTGGATCAGCTGAATGCTACAGTGGATAGTATTATTAAACAGATCAATGAATATGCTGCATAAAAGAGCTGTGGTTGTAAGCATCTTGGCTTGCCTATTTTTTGGCAGTAGCTGTCTGCGCAGTAATTCAGCTTCAGATATTGTCAATGTCAGCAACCATAACCAGGTGTTTAACTTTAAAAGCGTGGATGATCTCTACAGCTTCTTGACCTATTCTGAGGCTAGAGTCCCCTTAGTAAGCGCCCATAGAGGCGGCCCTGCTGCGGACTATCCTGAAAATGCCATGGAGACCTTTCAACGTATCGCCTATAAGACCGCAGCCATTATCGAATGTGACATCGCCCTAACTAAGGATTCAGGATTAGTCCTGATGCATGATGAGACCTTACAACGCACGAGTACTGGGCATGGAAGGGTTAATAAGTTTACGGTCGATGAATTAAAAGAATTTAGTTTAAAAGACACCGAGGGCAAAGTCACCAAATACAAGATACCGACCTTGGAAGAAGCTTTAAGTTGGGGCATTGGAAAAGTTATTTTCACCTTAGACGTAAAACGTAACGTTCCCTACAGGCTGGTTATCGATGCCATTCGTAAGACCAAGTCTGAAGCCCATGTAATTATTATTACCTATAATGCCGAACAAGCAGCAATGGTTCACAACCTCGCTCCGGACTTAATGATATCTGCATCCATCCGCTCAGCGGATGATCTGCTAAGATTAAATGACCGGGATGTCCCGGACACTCGAATTGTGGCCTTTGTAGGCTCTTCCCAAGTAGATAAGTCAGTCAGCAATATGCTGCATCAGCATGGGATATTTTGTATCCTAGGCACGATGGGCAACTTGGATCGCCAGGCGAGAAAATCTGGCAATCAGCTGTATGCAGAATATATTGAAAATGGAGCCGACATATTAAGCACCGATAGACCTTTACAAGCGATAAAAGCCTTAGACTATTATATAAAGAAACGGAAGCTAACCTCAGCATTTATCAATTGATATGTCCATAAAAGTCCAACATTTAAGCAAGGTGTATGCGGAGCAGATCGCCTTAAACGACATTAGCTTTGAAATTAAAGCGAATCGTATCGTAGGCTTTTTAGGCCCAAATGGAGCCGGCAAGTCTACCACCATGAAACTGCTTGCAGGCCTCTTAAAGCCCAGCAAGGGCAACTGCTTTATCAATGGCATTGATGTGCAAGAAAAGCCATTACTGGTTAAAAAAGACTTGGGCTACCTGCCCGAAAACAATCCCCTTTACATGGATATGTATGTGCGGGAAATGCTCACATTTGAGGCAAATAGCCATAAATTAAAAAATAAAGTTGCCCGAATTAATGAAATAATTCAGCTTACAGGACTAGTGCCAGAACAGCATAAAAAAATACAGCAATTATCTAAGGGATACCGACAACGTGTAGGGATTGCGCTCTGCATGTTACACAACCCAAGCGTATTAATTTTGGATGAGCCAACCACAGGCCTGGACCCCAATCAAATACTGGAAATCAGGAGTTTAATCAAAGAGCTGGGCAAGGAAAAAACGGTCCTGATCTCTACGCATATTATGCAAGAAGTAGAAGCTATCTGTGATGATGTTATCATCTTGGACAAGGGGCAAATCAAAGAAAATTGCCCGCTAAGTGAGCTGAAAATCAAATATCCCAATCAATCTCTTGAGCAAATTTTCGTAAAATTAACGAAATAATACAAACAATTTTCTTTATATTGTGTTAAACATTTTAACTTAACACGTATACTCTTTATGAAGAAAAATCTATTATCACTAGCTTTATTAAGCGTTATAGCTTTGGGTGTAAATGCTCAGAGCATCGAAACGCGCCCACAGACAAGTGCGAATGTTGGACTGACTCCTATTAAACAAGGCAATTGGATGGTAGGTGGTTCTTTAGCAAACCTTGGATATAGTTTCGAAGGAAAAGCATTTAATGTCAATCTTCAACCAAGAGCTGGGTACTTTATATCTGATGGTGTTGCCATTGGTGCACAAGCTAATCTAGGTCTAACGGCTGCAAAAGGAAAAGACAATGAGTGGAATTATGGTATTGCACCCTTTGCTCGTTACTACTTTCCAAAAGGAGCATCTGCTTCGGGAAGATTCTTTGGTCAGGGAGATATTGGTATAGCAGGTAGCTCAGTAGGTAAAAGTGTGTCCTTAGCATTAGGTGCAAACGTAGGCTACGCACATTTTATTACGCAAACTGTTGCATTAGAGGTTACCGCTGGATACAATTACACGAAGGCCAATGTTAATTTAGGCGATAAGTCCACGGGACTAGGTGTGGGATTAGGCTTCCAGATCTACTTACCGGGTAATAAATAACAGTCGCATTATTTACAACTTTTTAATCTGGAAAGCACTATCCGCGATGGATGGTGCTTTCTTGTTTTACAAGCTAGATTTTCCTAATTTCGAAGCAATAAAACCCAGACAAATTGCTTAGTATCTATAAAAAAGAGGTCAACGCCTATTTCAATTCGCTTATTGGCTATTTAGCCATAGCCTTTTTCCTCCTCATAACCAGTTTAGTGCTGTGGATTTTCCCAGATACGGCTGTTCTAAATTCAGGAGAAGCCTCTTTGGATGGCTTCTTTACGATTGCGCCCTACCTTTTTATGTTCCTTATTCCGGCCATTGCCATGCGCGCCATTGCGGGCGAAAAGGCTGATGGCACCTATGACTTGCTCCGCAGTAGACCCCATAGTTTACTCGCAATTTTAATCGGGAAATACCTAGGCATAATCAGCATCGGCCTCTTGTCTATATTACCAACCTTAATTTATGCAATATCCATCTACTACTTATCCTTTCCAACAGGAAATATAGATATCGGCGCTTTGATTGGCTCCTACCTGGGCTTATTCTTTTTAATGGCTACCTATGCCGCAATCAGTCTTTTCAGCTCTTGTCTGAGCAACAATCCTATTGTGGCATTTCTCTTAGCTGTCCTGGCTTGCTTTACGGCTTATTATGCTGTGGATGCCCTAAGTCAACTCCCCCTCTTTGGTCATGCAGAAATGTTTATCCAAGGCTTGGGGATTCCGGAGCACTATACCAATATTAGTAGAGGGGTATTGACTGCCGCAGATTTCTGCTACTTCTTCAGCCTTTCCTTTCTCTTTATACTTTTTAGCAATGGGCATTTAGGACGTGACTTCCGAAAAAGGAAAAAAACCTTTAGCTGGTATGGCATAGCCCTACTTGGCTTCTTCCTCCTAAATAGCACGCACCTAATCCCCGCTTCTTGGCGCTTGGACTTTACGGCTGACAAGCGCTATACACTATCAAAAACTAGTAGAGCAATACTCGAGAATCTTTCCGAAGATATCCATATAACTGTTTTTCTGGATGGTCAATTGCCAAGTGCATTTGCGCGACTTAAAAAGTCCAGCATGGACCTCCTGACTGACCTGAGGTCCATGTCCAAGGGGAAGCTAAGCTTTAGTATTATTGACCCCCTATCGGGCAATGCAGAAGAACAGCAAGCCTTTATACAGGCATTGCAAGAGCGAGGTATTAGTCCGACCAATCTAAATGTTAAAACAGAGGCGGGCTTTACCCAAAAACTAATCTTCCCAAGTGCCGTAGTTAGCAGCGATGAAAAGGAGATTGCAGTCAACCTGCTGCAACAAAAGAATGCCGTTAAGCCCGATGAGGCGCTGAACAATTCTATTCAAAATCTAGAGTATGCCTTTCTTTCGGCCATACATAGCGCAGCGCAAAAGGAAGCGAATTTTATTGGATTTACAGAAGGACATGGAGAGCCTAGTGATTTAGCCTTGTATGACGCCATGAACAGCCTTATGCCAGCCAATCAGGTAGGACGCGTACATTTAGACGAGGTAACCTATGCCTCGCTTAAACAGCTTAAAATCCTCTTTATCGTCAAGCCTACACAAGCCTTTACGGAAGCTGAAAAATATAAGATTGATTATTTTATCCGTCAGGGGGGACGTGTAGTCTGGGCAATTGATCAGATTGATGCCAATATGGATAGGCTGAGACAGTCTGGTAGCCAACCGCTGCTTACGCATAGCTTAAATCTAGACGATCAACTCTTCCTGTATGGGGCACGCCTAAATTACAACCTTATAGCCGATTTAAACTGTACGCAGATTCCATTGTCTATGGGCAATATTGGCGGACAAGCACAAATAGAGCTTGCTCCTTGGTACTTCTACCCTATTCTTATGCCAAATTCTAGCAATCCTATTTTGAAAAACCTAGATGGTATACGTACAGAGTTTATAGGCAGCATTGACACCATCCCAAGCATGGGCATACATAAAGAGATCTTGCTCAGCAGCTCTCCCTTTGCCCGTACGATCAGTAGCCCCGCTCCAATCGCGCTCCAGATGGTTGAAGAAGCGCCAGATCCGACCAAATTCCGTACAAAGCCATTGCCCGTTGCAGTCCTACTTACAGGCGTCTTTCCCTCTATTTTTGAAAACCGAGCCGTTCCAGAAGGGATTACCGAGGCAGCGCCGAGTATCAGCTCCCAAAGCAGCAAAATGATCATTACAGCAGATGGCGACTGGTTGACCAATGCCGTAAACAGCAAGGATCAATCCCCATACCCCTTGGGATGGGACCGCTTTACAGAGCAGCAATTTGCCAATAAGACCCTGCTCCTGAATATGGTGGATTACCTATTGAATGATGAGCAGTTGATTAACCTCCGCAATCGGGAGCTTAAACTCCGGCTACTAGACCAAGCAAAGCTAAAGGAACAAAAACTTTACTGGCAGCTACTCAATGTTATCGCACCACTGTTGCTGCTAGCGCTGATTGCCGCCTTACAGCAATGGCGCAGGAAAATAAAATATACAAAATAAAAATAGCCTCGTACTTGCATACGAGGCTATTTTATGGAACAACAGCTGATCCTTTAATAGACTAGACTACTTCCGCATGGTACCCGTCTCGGTCAAGCGAATATGCCAACTAAATGCCTCTTCGAGTAAATGTGGGGTATGCCCTCCTCTTTCCGAAGCCCGGTCAAAGTAAGATTGAAGCTCCTCCTTAAAGTCCGGGTGCACACAGTTATCAATAACCTTTTGAGCCCGTTCTCTAGGCGCTAAACCGCGTAAGTCAGCTAAGCCAATATCTGTTACCAAGATGTCTACATCATGCTCGGTATGATCTACATGGGATACCATAGGCAATACATGCGAAATCTTGTCATCCTTGGAAGCCGCTTGGGTTACAAATATACTGAGGTAGGAATTTCGAGCAAAGTCTCCGGAGCCGCCAATCCCATTCATAATCTTGGTCCCAGTAATATGCGTAGAATTTACATTTCCATAGATATCCACTTCAATAGCTGTATTAATAGCAATAACACCTAGACGACGAATCAGTCCTGGCGTATTCGAAATATTCTGTGGACGCAAGACAATCTTATCTCTATACTTCTGTAGGTTGCCAAATACACGCTCATAGCAATCAGCGGATACCGTAATAGAGGATGCCGATGCAAAGGATAGCTTCCCAGAGTCTATAAGGTCAAAGGTACTATCCTGCAAGACCTCCGAAAACATGGTTAAATCATAAAAATTACTTTCTTTAAAGCCGGTCAACACGGCATTAGCAACCTTGCCAATCCCTGCCTGAAGGGGCAGTAAGCGATCCGTCAAATGTCCTAAGCGAACCTCATTTTCGAAGAATTTCAAAATATGATCTGCAATCGCCTCGGTCTTGGCATCAGGCTCCGCAATATCCGCTGGACTATCCTTCTTGTCGGTAAACACAATAGCAACCACCTTGTCAGGATCTATAGGAATAGTCTTACGACCAATCTTATTCCAGGGCGCTACAATTGGGATTACATTTCTATGCGGGTAATCCTCGGCCTTATAAATATCATGTATACCGTATACTTCCATAGGAATAGCGGTATTAATCTCAATAATAATCTTGTCGGCCAGCTCTGCAAATGTCGCAGAGTTGCCTACAGAAGTGGTCGGCACTAAACTGCCATCCCGATCTATATAGGCCACCTCTATTACTGCAATATCTACTGGCGGTAAATTTTTATTATGCAAAAGCTCTGCGCTTTCGCTAAGGTGTTGATCAATAAATAGTACTTCACCTGCATTAATCTTCTTCCGCAAGGTACGATCCACCTGAAATGGCATACGCTTCTTTAAAGCACCTGCTTCTGCTAGCTTTCCGTCCGTATCATGGCCTAGGGATGCTCCAGTCATCAGGGTTATCTGAATCGTCTCATGCTTCGCCCGCTCGGCCAAGGCTGCTAAGACTTCTTTGCTATCCCCAGCTTTGGTAAAGCCACTTGCGCCTACAACCATATCATGCTCAAAGAATTTAACAGCATCTTCGGCAGACATAACTTTATCTTTAAGTCTTTCTAACTTGATTCTATCGTATGACATACTTATTTATTACTAAATCACTTTATATATAAATATCCTATATAACATACAATTATAAGCATATTTTGATTGCTCATTTTATTATTTTATGCCAGTTAATTATCCATAGCAAGCATAAATCCTAATCAACTATCCTTCAAGTGATTAAGAATCAAACCTTAAGCTATTAAAAGACTAAACAAACTCTATATCAACATTTTAAAAGTCAACAATTATAAGTAAGTGCTAACTTAATCGCAAGACAAACAATAAATCAGCGGTGAGCATGCACTTACTATTTTGGTTATCTCGTTTAAAAATAGGAAATTTACAGCTGTAAGAAATCAAAACATATGGATAACAAGCAATACGTGGACAAGTACTACATCACCGAGGTAGACTCCTTTGAGGATAGCATCTACTGTCATCATGCCGTGATGGGTGAAAGTTTCATTTCCGAGCATATCCATGACAAGGACCAATTTCTCTATACAGAGGGTGGAATTGTATTTCTAAAGACAGCGGATAAATCTTATTTCCTCCCAGCCAGACACTACATTTGGATTCCTGCGGGCACTCGCCATAGCATACACCCGAGTAGTCCGGAAGTGGTCATGCGAAATTTATATTTCCCAAAGTTCGAGACGGATTCAGACTTCTATAATAAGGTAAATATCTATCCCGTGAATGACCTCCTGATCGAGTTTATTATGTTTACCAATCGATGGACAGGCAATATCTTCCCTGTTGAAGAGCCAAAGTATTCTATCGCAAAAGCCTTTAAGCTTATACTTCCTGAGATCTCGCATACTGAACTTCCCCTTGCCCTGCCTTATCCCAAGCACGAAAAACTTAAGGAAATTGTCAGCTTCCTGGAAAGCAAGATTGATGAAAACATTGGCTTTAAAGCCATCGCAAATAAATTTGATGTGAGTGAAAGAACCTTGGCGCGACTTTTTCAAAAGGAGCTCAATATGTCTTTTATACAGTATTACACGATACTACGTATGCTGACAGCGCTAAAGCTTTTGTTAGATGAGAAGATGAGTGTTAATGAAGTAGCTATGCGTGTAGGCTACAGCAGCTTGCCTACCTTTAGCAATACCTTCAACAAGATTATTGGTGTAAGACCGAGTGAGTATGTGAAAAATAAAAACTTATTACTATAAATAAACCTGACAACATGAACCTAAAATTTTTAAGTGCCCTAGCCATGGGTGCACTCTTAATGGGCTGTGCGGCAAAGTCTAACTCCAGCATAGCCAATAAGCTTCCTCAGCCAATCCAACTCTTCAATGGCAAGGATATTAAAAATTGGACACCCAAAATCACCTCACACGAAGCAGGGGTAAACTTTGCTAATACATTTCGTGTAGAAGATGGCTTATTAAAGGTACGTTATGATGGCTATGATAGCTTTGATAAACAATATGGTCATTTAGCCTACAATACCCCTTATAGTTATTACCTCTTAAGGCTAGAATATAGATTTGTAGACGAGCAGGTAAAAGGTGGTGAAGGCTGGGCTTGGCGAAATAGTGGAGCGATGCTACACGGGCAGGATCCCATGACCATGTTAAAGGATCAGGACTTCCCCATCTCCATAGAGGGGCAACTTTTAGGGGGCAATGGCAAGGATCTTCGGACTACCTCAAACTTATGCACCCCAGGTACACATGTCGTTATTAAAGAAAAGCTATTTACCCCGCACTGCATAAGTTCAACTTCTAAAACCTATCATGGTGATCAGTGGGTGACAGCGGAATTTTTAGTTTTAGGAGATTCAGTGATTAAGCATATCCTAGAAAAGGAAGTTGTTTTAGAATATCAAAAGCCACAAATCGGTGGTGGAAATGTTGACAACTTTGATCCTCAGCAAAAAATTGATGGGAAGCTATTAGACAAAGGCTTTATTCACTTGCAGAGTGAGAGTCACCCCATTGACTTCCGGAAGGTGGAACTCTATGACCTCAGCGGCTACCGCAACAACAAAGAAAAGCTTGACCAAGTTATTGACAAGCTCCTTAAATAAAACATATACAACCTAATAAAGGCACGCGCATTAATGCCGTGCCTTGTTTTTTTGGATGTCCTAAAACATCATACTCAATAGTAGCTACATACAAATAAAGGGATGTAAGTATACACCCCTAAATATCTATGCAAACAACAATAGCTTACGCTAACTTATTAACGAAAATTGTTAATTTAGACTTGTTGTTAGATGCTTTTCTTCTATGAATAACATTTTTCTTAGCCAAACGATCAAGCATAGAAACAACTCTTGGTAATAACTCTTTTGCTTCTGTTGCATCAGTAGTACTACGTAGTTTTTTAATTGCGTTACGTGTAGTTTTTGCTTGGTAACGGTTTCTTAAGCGTTTCGCTGCGTTTGCTCTAATTCTTTTAATCGCTGATTTATGATTTGCCATTTCTCTTAGCTATTTTATTTTCTTTCTTATACTAATTTCGGAATGCAAAAATAACCAGTTAAAACCAATATTCAAAATCTATTTTGAAGTTTTATTCAAATACATCCTTAGATAGGTAGTAACCAAGCCTTTCGTGCATTATTATTATTTCACAGGACCGCCGCAGTCTACAAAAACGACTGGCTTTGGCGTATTTACAAATATATAATTACTTTTGTGCATGCAAAAATTAACGATGGACCAACTGAATCGTACGGATGTAGATTCTTTTAAAAATCAAAAGAAAACACCGATTACGATTATATTGGATAATGTAAGAAGTATGCATAATGTAGGCTCTGCTTTTCGGACGGCTGATGGTTTTGCGATAGAAAAAATCATGCTTTGCGGAATTACAGGTACACCTCCGCATCGAGAAATCGAAAAAACAGCCCTTGGCGCAACACAATCTGTTACGTGGAGCCATCATCAAGATGTTAATGAGGCAATCCGCATCGTACAAGCTGAAGGCTGTAAAGTATTAGCTATTGAGCAGGCGGCAGGCAGCATCTCCCTACAGGATTTTGAAGCCCAATCCACAGAAAAATATGCGCTTGTCTTTGGAAATGAAGTGCATGGGGTTTCCGAAGAGGTTATGCAATTGGCAGATCACTGCTTAGAAATCCCTCAATTTGGCACAAAACATTCCTTTAATGTGTCCGTTACAATCGGCATTGTGCTATGGGATTTTGTCCATAAGATGAGAATTTTATAAATAATGGCTGAATAGCGTAAGCTTAATTTTTAGAAGTCATTGCAAAATAGTAGATTTGCTTTGCAAAAAAACAGATAAAATGAGTGTACTAGTAAATAAAGATTCAAAAGTAATTGTACAAGGCTTTACAGGAAACGAAGGTACTTACCACGCTTCCCAAATGATTGAGTATGGAACTAATGTTGTCGGCGGTGTTACTCCAGGTAAAGGTGGCCAAACACACTTAGACCGTCCAGTATTCAACACTGTACAAGATGCAGTAGATACAGCCGGTGCTAACGTTTCTATTATTTTCGTTCCACCTGCATTTGCTGCTGACGCTATTATGGAAGCTGCCGCTGCAGGTATTGAAGTTATTGTGTGTATCACAGAGGGTATCCCTACGAAAGATATGATTCAAGTAAAATCATACTTGAGCGACAAAAAATCACGTTTGATCGGCCCTAACTGTCCTGGTGTTATCACGGCAGACGAAGCAAAAGTTGGTATTATGCCAGGCTTCATTTTCAAAAAAGGAAATGTAGGTATTGTTTCTAAATCAGGTACCTTGACTTACGAGGCAGTTGACCAAACAGTGAAAGCGGGCTTAGGTATTACTACAGCTATCGGTATTGGTGGTGACCCAATCATTGGTACTACAACGAAAGAAGCTGTTGAATTATTGATGAACGATCCAGAAACAGAAGCAATCATTATGATTGGTGAAATTGGTGGTGGCATGGAAGCAGAAGCCGCACTATGGATTAAAGAACACGGAACTAAACCAGTAGTTGGCTTTATCGCTGGCCAAACAGCGCCTCCAGGACGTCGTATGGGTCACGCAGGTGCTATTGTTGGTGGTGCTGATGATACAGCTGAGGCTAAAATGAAAATCATGCGTGAGTGTGGTATTCGTGTAGTAGAGTCACCAGCTGAAATTGGGGCTGCTATTGCTGAAGAATTAGCTAAATAAGCATACTATATAGTAAAGCATATAAAAAGGCTAGCAACTCTGCTAGCCTTTTTTCATTTTATCACTTCTGAAAGCTGCGCTTAATCTTAGGAGAAGTACTACTCCCCCATAGACTTGCTGTTAGCCTATCCGTTATGTTCATCTGCTGATGGCCCGTACAATCCCGGTACCGGAATCCCCAACAACCGTAGATACACCGTCAATTGACCACGGTGATGGATTAGATGGTTGTTAATAATAAAACGTAAGCCCGCGGCTCTATTTACCTTGGCGATAATATAATCTCCAGTCTTCAAGGTCCACTCCTCTTCCCAGCTTTCTGGGGAAGCCTCTTCAATCATCTTTTTATTTAAAGCATAGCCTGATTCTAACATAGCTTTTAAGTCAGCGATAGAAGTTACCTTGGCAGGCTTAAAATCAACCTGAAGGTCAAACTGCGCTTTTGGAAGCGCTTCATAAATCCAATTGTGCAAGCCCACAATATGATGTGCTAGTGATTTTACCGACATGGATTTCTCATGTGGTCTCCAATCTAAATGCTCATCCGTAAGACGCTCCAAAATACGACGCGTGTTTGCGGTTTCACTTTCCAACTCGCCTAATAACAAACTTTTAGTTCCCATACGTATACATTCTATTTAGTTAGTACAAATTTAACTTTAGCCCTACAGTTATTCGCCATCTGTAGGTAAAATCATGCTATAAAACACATCCAAATTGCTGCCAAGCCTAACATTTATCAACATTAAGCAGTCATGCTTTAAACAATTTTAGCTAATTTCATGGCAAATAATAGACCCTATTCTATCTAATATGAACAAATTTTGGTTAAGTATTGTTTTAGCACTTCTTGTAAGCTTTGGCTTTGCGCAAGAAGTTAATGAGGAGTATGTGAAGACACATTTCCAAAAGATTGAGCATTATATCCCTATGCGGGATGGCACAAATCTATTTACCGTTATCTATGTCCCCAAGGACAAATCCAGCAAATACCCTATTCTGCTTAATCGCACCCCCTATACGGTGGCCCCTTATGGTCCAGAGAAAAGTAAATCATCCTTGGGGAGCTTTCCGGCTATGACCAAAGCGGGGTATATCTTTGTCTACCAAGATGTACGTGGCAAATGGCTAAGCGAGGGTACTTTTGAGAATGTAAGGCCGACCAAGACCGCTACTAATGGTCTCCAAATAGATGAAAGCAGCGATACCTATGACACGATAGACTGGCTACTTACGCATGTAGATAATAACAATGGCAAGGTGGGCATGTATGGCATTTCGTACCCCGGATTTTATGCCACTGCGGGCTTAATCAATAGCCATCCTGCCTTAAAGGCTGTTTCTCCGCAAGCTCCAGTAACGGATTGGTTTGTGGGGGATGACTTTAATCATGGGGGCGCACTCTTCTTGATGGATGCCTTCCGCTTTATGTATACATTTGACGCGCCTAGGCCTGTCCCCATCAACAATGCTAATGGGCCTAAAGGATTTCAGCTGGCACATAAGGATTTTTACAAGTTCTTTATGGACAACCCTACCCTATCTGGCTTAAAGTCCAAGTACCTCAGTCATACCGTCAAGTTTTGGGATGACTTAGCAAAGCACAATACCCGTGATAGCTTTTGGGTCAGTCGCAGCATTAGCGAACAACTAAATGATGTAAAGCCAGCCGTAATGGTTGTGGGCGGGCTGTTTGATGCCGAAGATACCTATGGAGCTTTTGAAACCTATCGCCAGATAGAGCGCAGAAACCCCAAGAGCAACAATATACTGGTGGCTGGACCTTGGTACCATGGCGGATGGGTACGCTCGGCTGGGGACAGCTTTGGGGATATACAGTTTGGCGAAAAAACCAGCAGCTACTATCAGGAACAATTGGAGCTTCCATTTTTTGAGTATTACCTAAAAGGAAAGGGCGACTTTAAGCCTGCCGAGGCGAATATCTTTATTACCGGCAGTAACCATTGGCATAAGTTTAGCCAATGGCCCCCAAAAGAGACGCAGCAACACAGCATGTACCTTACCGCTGAAGGAGAATTAACCCAGGTAAGTGGCTCCTCCATTGCGTCTGAAATCAGCTACAGTTCAGACCCCAATAAGCCTGTTCCATTTCAAGAGGGGATTATTAGTGATCGCAGCCGGGAATATATGATTGCGGATCAACGATTTGTAGCTAACCGTCCAGATGTCCTTGTCTTTCAATCAGCTGTCCTAAGCGAAGACATGACGCTTGCAGGGCCAGTTCTTGCAGACCTTTTTGTCGCTATGACTGGAACAGATGCCGACTTTGTGGTGAAGCTAATAGACGTTTACCCAGACAGCTCCACCGCGGTCTCTCCACGTAATGAAAAGACAGTTATGGCCAATTATCAGATGCTTGTCCGGGGGGAGGTACTCCGCGGCAAATTCCGGAATGACTTTAGTCGACCAGAACCTTTTGTGCCCCATGTAATCAGCCATGTAAAAGTCAACCTGCCCGATGTTGCGCATACCTTTAAGAAAGGACATCGGATTATGGTTCAGATACAACATAGTTGGTTCCCACTCGTGGATAGAAACCCAAACCAGTATATGAACATCTACCAAGCTAAGGCTACAGATTATATTAAGAATGAGCATCGCCTGTTCTTTAGCAAGGATGCTGAAAGCAAAATAACATTTAACCTGCTTCCCTAATCAAGGCTAGCTATTCTAGAAAAAAGGCCCGCTCAGTAATGCTGAGCGGGCCTTTTTAAATGAACTTATATTATAGTATAGGCTGCACAATCAGCTTTTGAATATGCTGATCCAAGTAAGAAGCCACCTGCTTGTCCAAAGTAGCAAGCTGCTTTAATTGCCGCAAGGCCTCCATCTGATACGGATATACCTCCACGGATTTTTTCAGCAAAGTAAGCTGCTTTTCTGCATGCCCAGCTTCGGCTGCAAACGCAGCTTGCGTAAGAAGATCGGCAGCGGTATAAAAAATACTGTTCTCAGCCTTTAGCTGGCTGTATAAACTTTTTGCCTCCGCCGGCTTCGCACTTGCCAGCAGCAAGCGTACCAGGCGTAAATTATATAGTGGATCCAGACGCGTGGCTTCAATCCCTGGGCCCTGCAATTTAGCTAAATAGGTCTGTAAGCCTTGCTGATCCCCTTTTAAAGCATAGCCTTCTGCCAATAACAATTCAAAGTCGGGTCTGCTTACCTGCGAGGCTTGTAGATTTCGATAGACCTCATGTAGGTTGCGCAAAGCCTCCTCATAAGCGCCATTGGCTAGCAAGGACTCCACATACCAGCTTCGAATAGCATAGTTTTGCGGCTTTTGAGAGACGATATAAGCCAAGTCCTTGAGTTGACTTTGATCCCCGAGCAAGGCGGTCTGCCAGGCATAAAAAGCCTTGGCATTATCCTTCTGATCGCGCAAGTAGGTAGAAATCTCGGACCCATTGCGCACATACTCCTTGGCCACAGCTAGGGCCTCCCCGAGTTCCCCATCTTCAAAATAGAAGTTACGCAGGCTGTTTGAGTTTTGCGCCTTTATCATAAAATCATCTTCCAAGGCATATGCTTGCTGATAAAATGCCGCTTGCCTAGCTCTATTCTTTGGCGCTTGTGCACGCGACAATTCCGCCTCCACAGTATAAATCGGCGCATAGCCCTTATCAATAAGTTTGGCCGCATCCAACCTCGCTTGTGCCGCCTTATAATTGCGGACAGCAATCATATTTTGCGCATAGGCCAGCTGGGCCGGAAGGTATTCCTTGTCATACTGTAAGGCCGTATCCAATAAGAGATTGGCCTCTTTTAAACTATTCTTGGCAGCGATCTTAGCCAAGTTTACATAGACCTGAGACCAATTGGAAGCCATAGCTTCTGTATTTCCAGCCAAATAGGCCTTTTCCTTGCCTATCAATTCATCTAAAAAGGCGTACATATCTGGATCTTTACTGCGCAGGTCTGCTAAGGTATTCATGGATTTAAAATCCAAAGGATGCACCTTAACCGTTTCAAAATAGGCTGGATAGGTCTGCGCCAAATACTCAGACTCATTATTCTGCGAGTAGTAATCGAGGGTTAAGCCCTTTTGCATGGCTTGGTAATACAGCGCTTTAATCCTTCTATTCTGGGCATCGGTAAGCACCTGCCCATGAAAAAGATGTACATACTCATGCAAGAGCACATTTCGTTCTTGAAAGGCCCCTCGCTCCACATATTCAATAGCCGCAGCCCCTGAACCTACACCTCGAATATCCATCCATTGCCTATTATCAAAGGTGGCATTAAATCGGAAATAAGGGGCTTTCATGGCCAATGCTAAATCTACATGCAAGGGCGGGATAACAAACAAGCGATGTTGCTTAACCAGAAAAGGGAAGTAAACTGTGGAAGTATACAATTGATTCCAAGCCATCCCTTTGGCAACATTGCCCGGATAATAAGCCACATCTGGAAAAATCTCTAGAAAGTCCTGCATATTATCAATCTTGGGATGGCGTAGGTCCTGCATAGTAGCGGCATAATCTTTTAAGAAAGGAAGCCTCTTCGACTTAATTACAGCCGACAAGCCATTGTGTGCAGGCCCATAATGTGGCTTACGCTTTAAGATCCCTAAGAATACAGCTTCAGCCTCATCCAGTCCAGCCTTCCGATCAAGGGCATCAAAATCACTATAGCGCAAGGAGCCTTGATGCATAGCTGGCAGCACGGAGTTTTTGTATTTAGCCCCTGTTTTATCAATAACTTCAAAAGCTTGTGCGAGCTTGTTTGCCGTAAAGAAAGCGTCGGCAGCTTCTAGTTCTTTACGTATAGCCTTTTCATCAGGATCCGCATAATCGGCAAAGGTCAAATTGGTATGCCCATTGCCGAGATGCCAGTGGCTTTGATAATGCAAAGGGTTAAGCTGTAAAGCCAACTCCCACTGCGCCATCATGGCATTTAATTGCGTCGCATCAAAACGTCTCCAAATGGCATAGCCATAATAGAATCGGGCATCTGCATGATACGGATTTAGCTGTAAACCCTTTACTAAAAACTCTTCTGCCTCCTTGGCATTCTGATCCCAAAAGAATACATCTGCCTTTAAGAAATAACCTGCGGCATCCTTGGGATGTTTTTCAATAAGCTCCTCCGCCAAGGCGAGTGTCTCCGCATACTTCTTTTGAAGCATTAAGGATCTCCCCAATAAGATGCTTGTCGCTATAGAGGCAGGCTGCACCTTCAAAAGTTCCTTGCACTGCATTTCAGCAGCAGTTAAGTCCCATGCTTCAATCTTGAGGAGGGCTTGGAGGCGTTGAATAAGTATATCCTGCTGAGCTTCCGCTGATAAGGCTTGAATCGTACGTTCCACCTGATGAAAATCATTATTCAACCAATAATAATTAGCCAGAAGATCAGCCGACTCCACCGCAGTCAGCTGGGAGCTGACCTTAGTTTGCGCATAGACAAACTCCCAGTCCCCAAGCGCTAGAAGCTGCTTTAAGGCCTTGTAATGATTGGCGCTGGAACTAGCCAGCATAGACCTGAGCTCGGACTTCTGTTGCGCTAAACCTTGGGAAACGGCTTTATCATCGTTCAATAAATCCTGCGCATGCAGCAGATTAAAGGCGAGTAAAAAAAGCACTAGAAAACTACTAATCTTCATGATACCGTATATAAGAAGGCCAACCCTAGAGTTGGCCTTATAAAAGCTTTAATATTTAGCAGCTTGGTCAGCTGCGGGAATAGATTTCTTTATAAATTGACGAATATCTTCGTTAGCCTTTATCAGGTCTTCCTTACGCAGGTACATCATATGCCCACTGCGGTAGCCTTCAAAACTCATCCTATTGGAGAGTTTGCCTGAAGGATCCATCTGCCACATATTGTACTTGGCATTAAAGTAATCACAGGCGCCATCGTAATAGCCAGACTGTACCATAACATGAAGAAAAGGGTTTGCAGCCATAGCTTGACGTAGACTCATCCCGGTATTATCATTACTTCTATCCCATGGATGAACATTCCCAAACATATTGTATTTAACGTCCGTCTTGTAATTTAATTCATTTGCATAATAATAGTTAATGGCAGGCGTAAAGGAATGCAACCAAGAGGTTAACTCCGCATTATAGTCTGGACGTTCCCCAGCATCCCGCACATCGATGCCCAAGTACCGTGAATCCAGTCGACCAATCGTCATCCCCTTGTCGCGCAGCAACTCCTTCCAAAATAAGGAAGTGGAGATGTCGAGGTTGTTTTGTGCTATCACCGTCTCGGACAAGCCTGAATAAGCCGCCATCTTGCGTATAATATTTTGTTTCTCTGCCGCACTGATGCTATGTCCTTTGGCAATAGCCGGCAAGAGCTCATCCATAGTAAACTTCTCTACCTCAGGCAAAAACTCCTCTAAATCACGATTTTGATAAGCTGGAGCAAGACGCTTGTGGTACCAAGCCGTTGCAGCATAATAAGGCCAGCGGTTGGCCTTATCCACAGCCCCCTCACGCTTAATACCCAAGTCAGTAGGAGAAACTAAAACAACCCCATTCAAGTACATCCACTGCGCATTCTGCAACTCTAAGGCTAAGCCAGAAACACGTGTCGTGCCATAACTCTCCCCAATCAAATACTTGGGAGAAGACCAACGGTTATTTCGAGTGACGAAGGTATTAATCCATTCTGCTAAGTACTTAATATCCGCATTAATCCCAAAGAATGTAGAACGTTCCGCCTTGTCGTCGAGGATGCGTGAGTATCCCGTATTTATAGGATCTACATAAACAATATCCGCAACATCTAAAATCGTATATGGATTCTCCTTTACGCCATAAGGCTGTAAGGGATAGCCCTCATCATCAATATTTAATAAACGAGGTCCAGTATAGGCCAGATGCATCCATACCGATCCTGATCCAGGGCCGCCGTTGAATGAAATAACCAACGGTCTTTTATTTACATTGGAAACATTGTCCCGCGAATAATACGTAAAATGTACAGTAGCCAATACCTTGCCTTTATCATCCCATACAGGCTGTGTTCCAGTCTTAGCGGTATAACTAAAGCTTTGGCCATTGGCCGCTATTTGATGCTTTGTAACAATAGTGCTATCAGCTGGCGGAATACGCTGAGCTTGAGTAGAACTCAGGATTGTGCTCGTAAATAATAATAAAAAAAGTCTTTTCATGGCTGATTT
>JASLCA010000030.1 GCA_030146225.1 Sphingobacterium sp.
GCATATTGGGCATTGAAATCCTTATCTCCATCATAGCGTACCGCTTTCAATCCTTCAATTTGATAGCCCAAGCCCCCAGTTAAGGTAATATTGCTCTTCAGTTTGAAATCATGTTGAAATTCAGCTCTCGCAAAATCTTGGTCAAAATAATCACTATTATATAGACTATCATTTTCTCGCAACGTAATCATCGAACTCTTTCGGTACCAAGTTTTATTTAAACGCAAAGTGGAACTATTTCTTTCCGAAAACACATGGGTAAATGTGGGTAAAAGGCTAATATCCCTTTTGATTTCATGCGAATGCACAGCTCTTAAGACTTCAGGCTTACCAAAAGGCAAATCATAATCTTGATCGTAAATCTGGTCCATGTACCTGAAATTCAATTCGGCACTCGTTTTAGTCGTAAATTGATATTTAGTTTTGAGCATCATATTGTGACCATCGATAGGCGGTACCACCTTTACTTTATCCCCAATCCGACGATTATAACCGTCAATTCCCGATTTATTCAGCTGCAGTAAAGAAGTGAATTTCTGATTTTTATAGCCCGCATCCACATTGAATTCTCTCGTGTTATGCGTTCCGTAACGAAGCGCAACAGCTCCAGAGTAGCCATTAGCAGCCGTCTTCGTAATGATATTAATCACGCCCGCCAGAGCATCGCTTCCGTATAAGGAGGAGGAAGGCCCCTTCACGATTTCTATCCTTTCAATATTGGCAACATTTACCCGCGAAAGGTCCAATATGCCATCAATCCGACCAATAAGAGGCTCGCCATCAATTAAAATTAGCGCGTATTTAGCATCCAAACCTTGCATCTGAACCCCATTTGCCAAATTGTCTGTATAGAGTTGAATCCCCGTTTGCTCAGCCAACACCTCCTCCAGACGCATCATTCCTTTGTTCCTAATTTCCTGCCCACTGATTGACATAACAGGGATGGGTATATCATCTTTAATCTTTGGCGTACGCGTTGCAGTAACTACTACCTCCGTTAAATTCTTTTGCGACATCGCTAAGCTGTCTTGTTTTTTATCCTGAGCAAAAGCAGCACTGCTACCCAACATGAGCAGTAGAACGCTAAGTATCTTCCTTGTTTTCATTTTTTTGTTAAACCAGATAAGAAAGCCACCCACTGGCAGAAACGCCGAAAATAAGCTGACTAAGAATACGATAATTAAGCCAGGCATACCTAAAATCTTGCCCGAGTGAATATTGAAATTGATGGCATTAATACGATCCCCCGTACTGAATTTTGCGTAAGGCTTCTCCTCAACGAGCTCCCCATTCGAGAGGTTAAAGTAAAGCTTATGCGTAGTGCCAATTTTATCGAGCTCGTTTACCCGAAAGGTGAAAACACCTTTATCCTTTCCGTAAGGATAGTTGATAGAGCATTCCTGAAACCCCGGATAGTTATTTCTTACATAATCCACAGCCCTGTTTATAGGCTCGGCATGAGTAGTCCCCGCTGTCGGTAGAGGCGCCACTTTTACCACAGGCTCCGACCGCGTAATAAAATAAATAGAATCTTTAAACCAAGTATAGGACATCATTAAGCCACTTAAAACCACAAATAACAGTACGATGCTCGTGTAAAATCCACCGATATTATGTAGGTTGTAGTTGAATGCTTTCCAAGTGCGCCAATTAGAAGCCTTGAATATATTCCTAAAAGAACTCCTTCTTTTAGGCCACCACAGCACAAGCCCACTAATAATTAGCGGCACACAGAGCAAAGTAGCCATCGCGACAATATGCCCACCCACCTTGCCCATGCCCAATTGGGTATGAATAGCCCAAGCCAATAAAAAAGGGTCTTTTTTCTGATTCTGAATGCCCAGCACCTGTGCATTATAGGGGTTTAAATAGAGCAGGTGTAAGTCCCACGTATATACTCGGACAGATTTAGTAGGATCAGCGTCAACGATAATTTCCCGAATGGCACTTTGTGGGTAAGCAATCGTGGCCGCACGAACAAGCCCATCGATATCCGGCTTAGCATGTATGGTTTCCGGATTAACCTGTATAAAGTGTGCATACAGTGCGGAGCGAATTTGTTTCTGGAATGAATACACACATCCGCTAATCGCAACAATAATTAAAACCAGCGCAGTGGCTAAGCCAACATAACGATGGAGCAATAAGAAAAACCTTTTTAAATTCATGTTATTAATAAAATTAGAATTGCAAAAGTAATAAGTTAGTTTGTTCTAACAAATAAAGATTATGAACTATTTATTTTTGTTAGAATATACTTCTTTTGATAATAATTCTATTTTATAGCCAAAGGACTTGGCTTAGTAGGGCTAAACTTTAAGTATAAATATTGGACAGATGGGAAAAGAAGAAAGGGGATGGCTTATAAGCTGATTCAAATACTGTACAAAAAAGTATATTTACTGTTTCAATTACAGCCTTTGCTATTTTAAGCTTTTCGATCAACTATTATTTCTCCATGTTTGACAAGAATCAAACACACACCTATGAAAAAGATAATCTATACATTACTCAGTTTCTTGCTTTCAGTCGCTACCGTAAACGCACAAAAAGGTATTGACTATAATCTTAGCTATGCTGCTGGAGGAAGGCTGCTTATGAAGATTGATAGCTCCTCTCGAAATGTCTATTATGACAATGTCTTTCCCAATCAACCGAATACCTCCTTTAACTATTTACCAGAAGTCAACAATGTAAGTGTCCAGCTTTATTTTAAGCCGAAAGATAATATAGCGGATTATCGGTACAGCATATTAGTGGATGATAAAGTAATAGTAGTAGACAAGCCGATTGACAAAACAAAACTTAAGCCTATTGATAGACCAGACGAAATAAATCAATATACAACACTGGGTGTTTTTCCTATAAAAGGCAAAACCATTACGATACTAGTTTACAACATTGAAAAACCCCTAGATGGCTATAAATCTATTTTTTATGGCAAGCCCATTCCAAAAGCGGAAGTCAACTATTTTACTAATCACCTCACAAATAATAAAGGCACAGCTTACGGCCAGGTCAACGAGCCGATAGAAAGAATAAATTTTACTTTTACGGATAAAGATGCTGAATTATCTATTGTGAAAAACGTCACCGACATAGACTACCTTTATTACCTGAGCATTAAAGATAAGCGAACAGATAAAATAATCTTTGAATCTACCTCATGGCTATATGACGCCTACCTTAATGAAGCTGGTAAATATTCACCTTACGTCAACATTGATAAAAGCGTTTTCAAAAAGTCTGGAGATTATGAAATTATTATTCAGCCATTGATGAGATGGGATAACTGCTTTAATTGCGATATGTCGGCTAAAGACATAGAAGAGCATACCAGTAGATTCCCACTTTCCATAACCTTAGATGCGAAGAGCTACAGCAAAAAAGAGCTATTGATCTATACACTTATCGTAGCATCAGCACTTGGATTGGTATTTCTTGTTATCCTTTATTTCATCAAAAAAAGAAACAAGACAAAGCTTGCAGATACAGCGCAGCAGCAAAATATAGCTAAGCTCAAGCTAAGCTCCATTCGGTCGCAGTTGAACCCACATTTTCTGTTTAATGCACTTTCGGGCATTCAAAACTTAATGAATAAAAACGAAATAGATAATGCCAATAAATACCTTGCTAAATTTGCGCGCTTGACGCGTAATGTGTTGGATGATAAGGAACTTGTTAGTTTGTCGCAGGAGAAAGCCTTACTCGACGATTACCTACAGATGGAGCAATTGCGCTTCGGCTTTACCTACGAAATTACGGCTTCCGAAAACTTAGCTATAGAAAATATAGAAATACCCAGCATGCTGCTGCAACCTTTTGTAGAAAATGCCGTTAAGCATGGCATATCCCAAAAAGCTAGCCATGGAATAGTTCGCGTCAGCTTCATTAAGCAAGAAAATAATTTAGTCTTAACCGTTAAAGACAATGGAAATGGCTTTGATACTTCAAAAAAGAATATAGGCTTGGGGCTTAAATTAAGCGATAGTAGGGTAGCGTTATTAAATAGTATTTACCAAGAAAATCCCATTATCTTAG
>JASLCA010000037.1 GCA_030146225.1 Sphingobacterium sp.
TAAAAGACATACTTGCCATAGCCTAAGCTATTTCTTAAGGTGATGCCTGCACTGTACCAATAGCCTCCTTTTTGTACAAGCTTTAAATGTAATCGCCCTTGACTATCCACCCACACATTATCTTCAGAATCGGAGAATAAGTTAGGCCCTGGCCCCTCTTTGGCAGCTCCTGTCGTGCGTACTACCCAATCCATTCCCGAAAAGGAAATTGTGCGTACAGTGGGCTTAGGCTGTTCATCCTCCAGCTGACTGGAAGATGAACAGGCCGTAAACAAGCACAATAGCAAGCTTATAAGCCCAGCAAATAATGTTTCTCTGAGATACCTTTGCATACTGTTTATTGAACGGAAACCTTTAGCTTAATATCCTTAATAATTGCACCCGCACGATCTCTAGCGGTTAGCACGATTTCATCGCTAGTACGCGACGCTCCGTTGTGGATAAACAATAGATTCATTAATTCTATATCAAGCTGGGTAAATTTGTCGCCCTTACGTAGTGTACTCGCGCCTTTAATTAACCAGCCATTTTGTGGCACTGATTCTATTGTGTAGATCACATCAGCTGCGGCTGCTCCAGTAACTTCCAATATATTATTGTTGAATACAAATACCTCGCCGTAGCCAACAATTACATCGCTCTGCTTGGCAATCTCTAAGGAGCTGTTGCCCGAAGCTAATGTTGCAATTAGCATAGGTGGTTTTAAGGTTGCATGCTCTTTCGAGGCTAAATCATTGGTCTCGTCCGCACCTTTGGCGCCTTCAAGCATAAATGAAACGCGTCCCGCGTGATTTGTGCGCGCTTTGTAATAGTCAGTCAAGTCAAAGTTAAATGCAGGTACCCCACTTTTGGTGGTAACAGTCGCTATCCTTGGCGTCTGAGGAAATACGGCATTAGAAAAGTTCAAGCTAGACTCGGACCAAGTAGTATTAGCTGTTTCAAACAAGTCTAAAGGCAGTCCTTTTCCATGCGTAAAGGATACTGAAATCTGGAAGCGCATATCCGTCACCACGCCTTCTTTCTTAAAGTGATCTAGGTCAAACATTAAAAATGCTTTGCGGTCATAATCCCCATTATGTGAGATATGCTTGATACGCAACAAAGGATTGCTGCCGAAATTCTTGGTAGACTCTGCTCCCCCATTGACATAGGCATCATGTATCGGATAGATGGTATCTAAGGTCAAGTTCGGATTTACATTTAAATCGCCTGTAGGTACTGAAAAGTAAACAACGGAGTTTACCATATGGATAACCCCATTGGTAGGCTCCAGGTTGGAGGTGTTAATCTGCCAAGACTGACTGGTTCCTTCATTGATAATCCCTACAAAATTACTTCCATGCGAAAGGAACATCGTTTGTCCATTCTCAGTTTTATAGGAGATAGGCTTGTTGCTCGGCATTAAGCTTGGATCCGTAAAGATCACTCGGGCATTGACCACATGATACTTTAGCATATTGCGTAAAATAGGCAGTGGAATATCCTGTACTGAGGAGTAGGCATTCGCCTTTAAGTAAGCCCGAAAAGCTCTATTGGAAGGAATAATAAAAGTACGCTCGGTACTGTTGCCATCAAATAATTCCGTTAGATCCGCATGAACTATAGCCTCCCGAAGTAAGCTTGTGGAATCGTTTTGTTCTACATACTTCCATGCTGAAACGTCTAATTTACCATCTACTCCAGAGGGCTTATACTCAAAGCTATCTTGGATTTCGCAGCTACTGGCTGCGAAAACTAGGATAAAGGCGAAAGCTAAGAAGCGCTTTATATTGTTTATATTTTGCATAATAATCATCTTTATGAAACGACTCTAAAAGAGTTGTTTATCTATAAAACTCATTTTGTGATAGTTTTGGATTTTTGTTTAGCGCATCCTCATGTATAGGCCAAAGGAGGTTTCGCTCATCTGTCATACCATTGATTGGCCCCATCAGCTCGATCGCTTTGCCCGTACGCACCAAGTCAAACCAGCGATGCCCCTCGAAACAAAGTTCAATTGATCTTTCATGCATAATGGCAGCCACCACGTCGCCATATTTTTGGCTAGCCGATTGTGCATCTAGGTTGTCCAACCCTGCTCTACGTCTAATGGTATTGAGCAAAGGAAGTGCTTGATCCGGCTGATTTAAGCGCGCATGTGCCTCAGCCTTTAAGAGCATAATGTCTGCTAGGCGGAGCAACACAATATTGTTGGCTGACTGCTCTGCACTCTCATCATTAAAGCCTTCCCCAAAGAACTTCCATATTTTACGTGGCTCCACCTGCGTTACATCGTAAATCTTAGTTTTGCGCAAATCCCCACTCTCAAAGGAGTTCCGGAAGCTATCACTAGGAAAGTAATCGGCATCATTTCCAATGGCATACAATACGCGCAGCGCATTGGTTTGCACCTCATTGTACCCAACTTCAAATATACTTTCATTGGTCAGACCCGCTGCAAAAATATCATTCCAGTTGCTTATCGGCACCAGTGAATACAAGGAGTTACTCATTACCTGCTGGGCAGCCTCAATTGCTTTTGGATAATCCTTACGCCACATATACAATTGGGTGAGGAATGCATTGGCTGCGCCCTTGGTAATAAGAACGCGGTTGCGCTCACCACCATAACTATCTGCACAGTTTTGCGAAGCAAAGATTAAATCCTCTTCTATCTGATTGAGCACCAGCTCCCGATCTGTACGCTCAACAAATAACTCTTGGTTGATACTTTCATAGGGATCCACAATTAACGGCACATCTCCCCAAACCCGTACCGCATAGAAGTACGCGATTGCTCGTAGGGCACGTGATTGTCCTAAGAGTTGATTTTGAAGCGGACTATCATCCCCTGTAAAGACAGTAGGAATATACTTAATCGCATAGTTTGCCCTACTAATCATAACATATAAGTTGTCCCATTTTGCCGAGGTAATAATCGGAGTTAAGGAATTTTGCTTAAGCGCAAAAGGATCTCCAGCATGTCTTGTCTGTACGGCATCCGCACGTCCCTCGCCCCAATACGCAAAGTTTAAGCGAAAGGTAGATTGCACTGCATTGTATATTCCGTAGACACCAGCTTGAGCGTCCTTTGCATTCTTATAAAATCCATTGGCAGGAAAACTACTAACCGGATCTTTATCTAATATGGAGTCTGTGCAGGAAGCCAATGTCGCTAACATGGCGCAGCCTAAAACTCGTATAATTAATTTCTTCATGTCTGTAAATTTTAAAGACCAATGTTTAAACCAAAAACAAATGTGCGACTCTGCGGATAAGAACCTTCGTCAATACCAACTCTTAAGCCTGAATAGGAGTTTACATCTGGATCAAAGCCTGTGTATTTTGTCCAAGTAATTAAATTGCTGGCTGTTACAAAGGCATCTACCTTCCGCAAGCCTATTCTTTTCACTAGATCCGAAGCAAAGGCGTAACGCAGGTTTACATTCTTTAATTTAATGTATGAGCCATCCTCTACCCATCTGCTTTGTACGCGACTATCAGACTGTTTAGGATCATCTCTAACTGGTTTTGGGAAATTCGTAATATCCCCTTGCTCTTTCCATCTACTTAAAGCATCTGTAGAAAGGTTGTTGTAGCGTACTACTGAATTTCGCTGGTGATTAATTTCACTGTATATATCATTCCCATAAGAGAATTGGAAGAATACATTTAAGGTGAAGTTCTTATAGCTAAAGTCATTGGATAAGCCTCCAAAGAACTTTGGTTCCGCATAGCCAATAATCTGTCTATCATCCTGATTGATAATATTGTCGCCATTTAAATCTCTCCAGATTGGATCTCCACCCGTAAATTTCGGTCCCAATGAGCCATGAGTCAATCCATTGACATTGTCCTCATCACGCGCATAAACCCCATCAAACTGCCAACCGTAGAAAACACCTATAGGCATGCCTTCTTTCAAGATATGTACATCTCCATTTTGGATGTAGCCATTGGTCAAAAGATTTTGTGGCAAGGAAGTTACCTTGTTTCTATTTAAGGAGATATTTAGATTGCTCCCCCAACTAAAGGCGCCTACTAAGTTC
>JASLCA010000081.1 GCA_030146225.1 Sphingobacterium sp.
ACTTTTCGAATAAGCTCTACTGCGGGATTATTTTTATTGGAATACTTTGACCGTCTAGGGGCTTTTACAACAATTGTCTCAATTGTATTCTCGTCTGGCAAGAGGTATACATTAAGCTCTTGGTACTGTGCAGTACTTATGCTAAGGTCCTGTGGCTCGTAGCCCAGGTAGCTCACCCGAACTTTGCTATATTGCCCATCTATCTTTAAACTAAAGTTCCCATCATCATCTGTAGATGTAGCTATAGAACTCCCAATAACCGCTACAGTGGCATAGCCAATGGGGCTTTTGTCACTAACATCCATCACCTTACCTTTTAAATAGATAGACTGCGCAAATAGGGCATTTGAAAAAAGAATAAACAAAAATATAAATCCGGCATTGAGGCCTAAACGCAACGTGTATAATCTCGACATAAGTTATGTTTTATTCAAAAACAATCAAACTGACTTTTGTACCTAAAAAGTTAATACGTTCAAAAGTCGAACAAATGTACACATTGTTTAAAAAGAAAAGAAGAACAAAATCAGGTATTTGAACAATGTGACTTTTCCTTGATTTTCTAAGCTTTAAGCCCTTTTAAAATGGGTCTGCTACGGTAAATGAAATATGCTTTTTGCTTTCGGGATGTATAAACTCAATAAAGGCCGCGTGCAGATGTAGCCGATCGGCGCGCTGCCCATATAAATCATCGCCAACTATGGGGCAGCCTAGCCCAAGCTCATGGGCTGCATGTACACGCAATTGATGCGAGCGTCCCGTCTCTGGAAAGAAGTGTATTCGCGTCTTCCCATCGCGGACTTCTTGTACGGCATAGCTTGTCTGTGCTGGCTTGCCATAGGTGTAACAGATTAATTGACGTGGACGGTCGTCTAAATCTACCCGTAGCGGAAGGTCTATTCTTCCGTCTTGCTGCTTCACTTCTCCATCTAGGAGTGCAGTATACCGCTTTTTGACAGAATGCTTTATAAATTGATCTTGTATAAACTGATGGGCTGCTTTTGTTTTGGCCAATACGAGTATACCGGAGGTGGACATGTCTAAACGGTGAATTATCACCGGGCCCTCGATTTCTGGGAACTGCTCAACAATGCGTGTAAAAACAGAGTCTTGTATATTTATGCCTGGTACAGAAAGGAACTCTGCGGGCTTGTTGACCACGACAATTGCATCGTCCGCATAGATTATCTCCAACGCTTTGTTTAGGGCTGGATTTACTAATAAAGGATTGTCATTAATCGCTAAGCCCTGTAGCATATGCCCTAGGATGGGTTCGCATTTTAGCTTGCAGGCAGGGTAGTAGCTCTTGTGTTTGCGAACTTCGGATGCAGGAGAGGCTCCCCACCAAAATTCTGCCATGGCTATGGGCTTCAGCTTTTGTAGATATGCATACTGCAAGAGCTTTGGCGCAGCACATTCTCCGGCCCCGGCTGGTGGGACCGCGGCATCGGCTGTATGGAAGATGCTGAGCAAGCTGGACTGCTCGGCATTCGCATTGAGGAAGCGGTATTGATCAAAGAGCTTGGCTTGTAGGCTTGCTGACTTCTGCTTGCGCAGGCTTTTGAGTTGCGCTATAGCTGCTTTAAGATCTTCCAATTGCTTCTCAGCAGAGGCTAGCTGCTCTTGCCAATGAGTTTTTAAGACCGCATGCTCATGCTGATCTCTGTAACTTTGCTTGATTAAATCTGCTATGAGCAGCTCGTACTGCGCTGCATTCATATGGCCTTCACTGGATAGGCGGGTCTCCTGACGCGCTTGCTTGTTGACCTTCATGGCTTCTCGGCTAGCCTTTAAGGCCTGCGCACTTAGACTCTTTAAGGAAAGTAACTTTTGCTCTAAGCCTTGGATTTCTGGATTTCCCTGCAATGCTGCAATATCACGATTTAGTTGATTGATCTCTTCTTCTTCTTGTAGGAAAAAGCTATCCTGGGTGAGCATATCAAAAACTGGGGGCACAATATACCGATGTGCATTGCTTCCGGCTAGCTTTCCCGAACATGCAGCAAGGTAGCCCAAATTGCCCGCAGCATCCGTTACGACCAATACGCCAAACATCTTGCCGATAGGCGTGCCCGGCATATCGCCTAAGCCAAAATTATGCACAAAGTCATCTTGATCCAACAGGTATGCTTGTAATTCTTGTGCAGCAATCTTACTAAGTTCTACAGGCTCATAACAGAACGGAAAATCAAACTTCTGCGGTATTTCAACTGCTGAGACATCTGTCTTGAAACGGTGTAAATATGTTGGATGCGTGACCATGCTGTTGCTCAATTAGGGAAAAGGCACAAAAATACAAAGTTTCGCTCGTATTGTTGCAGTGTATGCTGGAAAGACTTTTGAACGCTTTGGCTGCCGAAATATTTCCTTTGCTTGACTAAGCAGCGCTAGAAGAGGAGTGGCAGTAAAAATTACTAGCTTGTTAATCAGTAGAAAGCCCATATTTAAGCAAATAAGGAAAACATATTGGGCTTTTAAACGTTTTATAGTTGGATCATATTATTATTCAAGTAAAATAACTATTCATATGAAAACAAGTATTGGTATTAAGGAGAATGACACACAAGCGGTTGCTGCGATATTGAATAAATTGTTGGCAGACGAACATGTGCTTTATATTAAGTTGAGAAACGCCCATTGGAATATTGAAGGAGCAGACTTTCATGCCCAACATTTGTTTTTCGAAACACTATACACTGAATTAGCAGTTACAATTGATGATGTAGCGGAGCGTACTCGTGCAATTGGGCATTACGCTGTAGGGACGATGAAGGAATTTTTGGCTTTAAGCGAATTGTCTGAGATGCATTATAAGAAGAATGACAGTCAAGGTTATATTAAAGAGTTGCTTTCTGACTATGAGTCAATTATTATGTATATCCGTAGTCAAATTGAGGTTGTTGGGGATAATCATAAGGATTCCGGTACGGAAGATTTCTTGATTGGGGTTATGGCTGATCATGAAAAGACTGCTTGGATGTTGCGTGCACATGTAAGATAATTTATTTTAGCTATAGAGAAACGGAAGGCGCTGCCTTCCGTTTTTTTTTATATTTTAGTGGCGACGTAACCAGACTATACTTTAATTTATCATCACATGAAGAGTTTTTTTTTCTCGGTTAAAAAAGCCACTGCTGCTGTAAGCTTAGGCATCTTATTACTGCGTCTTGGCTTTGGTGTACTTATGATTCCAGCGCATGGCTATGCAAAGCTAGCTAACTTCGCTAGTTTAAAGGGGCAGTTTATGGATTTTATGGGCCTTGGCGGAACCATTACCTTGGCACTTGTTATTTTTGCGGAGTTCTTTTGTTCAATTTTAATTGCCTTAGGCTTATTTACAAGATTAGCAGCTATCCCATTGATTTTCGCTACTATAATGATGATGTCTGCACATAATTGGGAGATTTTCGGCAAGTATGAATTGGCTACGGCTTACTTTATAGCTTATGTATCCATCTTTGCTATGGGGCCTGGAGCTTATAGCATGGATTATCTATTGTTTAAACGCAAGCGTTAATAACTAAGTCGATTATGAAAAGTATTATTAGTGCAACTGAAGCATTAAATCTTTCAAGCAGGGGGGATATAATCCTTGTCGATGCTTCAGGTGGAGCAAATGCCTACGCGGCTTATCTGGAGTCTAGGCTCAAAGGAGCCTTGTTTGTTAGCTTAGAAGATGATCTTTCTACACTAGCTGATCCAGCGCAAGGTGGGCGGCATCCGTTGCCAAGTAGTGATCAGTTTGCAAAGGCACTGGAAAGATTGGGGATTACCCAGGATAGCCATGTGGTTGTTTATGACCGAATGTCTGGAGCAAACGCGGCCGCACGCTTTTGGTGGATGATGAAAGCTCAAGGGCATATTGCTATCCAAGTTCTAGATGGTGGATTACAGGCAGCAGTAAAAGCTAATTTCCCTACTGAGGATACAACTACAGATGTGCCACAGAAGACTGTGTCTGCTAAGCCCTATAAGACTATTGATTGGAAGTTGCCATGCATTATGATGAATGAGCTGGAAGCACTTATCGAGAATCCACAAAGTTTAATTGTGGATGTTCGTGAAGCGCAGCGCTACCAAGGGCTTGAAGAGCCTATTGACTTAGTGGCTGGACATATTCCCTCCGCAGTAAATATTCCGTTTAAAGGTAACCTAAATCAAGACGGCTTGTTTAAATCAAAGGAAGAGCTTCAAGACTTGTATATGCCTTATCTTGAAAATAAATCCATTTCTAAGGTTGCTATACATTGTGGATCTGGCGTTACGGCTTGCCATACCTTGTTGGCCTTAGAGCTTGCAGGATTTACCTTGCCCAACTTATATGTTGGCTCTTGGAGTGAATGGTCTAGAAACAAGCTTTAAATAGGATTAAACAGATTTGCCTCGCTTAGCTTGTGTACTGGATTTTGAAGAGAATGGTCTAGAAACAAGGTTTAAATAGGATTAAACATCGATTTATTACGTCATAACCTTTTGTTATAGGTTGATTTTATTTCTAAAAATAAGTTGTTATTCATAGAAAATCCTATTATAACCATTTGTTATAACTGTTTTTAGGTCAAAAAAATAGAGTAGGGGCTTTCCTAATTTTCACGAAGCCTGAGCTTAATACATTTACCGACTGATTTAGAGTGTTTTAGAGGTTATATAAGCACATCTTAAGTAATTTTTCAAAGCTTCTTTTTAGCGCCAGCAACTTGTTTGCATAATAGTATTTAAATGGCTAAAGGAATTTTACTGGCTTAAAGCGCTCAAGCAGATCTTAATTACGTTAAGAC
>JASLCA010000083.1 GCA_030146225.1 Sphingobacterium sp.
CATGTAAGTTTTTAGAAAAAAAATTCAATATTTCATAATAACTATGCATATCTTGAACCTTAATAAATCTATTTGCTCGATGCTTAAGAAACCTGTCGTATTTCTACTATGTATGCTCAGCCTATCAGGCTTTGCCCAACAGAAAACAAGTCTACAAAAAGGGGAAAACAATATTCAAATCCCATTTGAATTAACAGAATACAACAACCTCCTGATGCAGGTAGTCTTAAATCATAAAGATAGCCTTAAGCTTATGTTTCATAGCGCAGCAGATGCTGTCAATCTTACAGAGGAAGCCACAAATCGCGTCAAGCTTGATTATAGTCGAACCGATAGTGTAAAAAGTTGGGGCGGGAATAACAATACCTCTCGATATAGTGAGAACAATCAGCTGCAAATGGGCGCATTGCACTTTGATAAGCTGTCCATATGGGAAGATAAAAACTCTGGTCAGCACAGTGATGGAAAGTTTGGCATGAATCTTTTTGATGGGCATGTGGTTGCGATTGACTTTGAAAAGAAAATCTTAACGCTATCTGAAACCTTGCCGACCGACATTGCAAGCTATACAAAACATAAGCTAATAGCAGAAAATGGCTATTTGTTTTTAGCTGCAAATAGTGTTATAGGCAAGGAAACAATTCCAAACAATTACTTGATTCACTCAGGTTATGCTGGAGCCATCTTGTATGATGATGAGTTTGTGAGCAAACATCAAATCAGTGAAAAAATTAAGATTACCCACGAGAAGGAACTAAAAGATTCCTTTGGCAATGTATTAAAAACGCAAAAGGGAATTATCTCCAAATTTAGTATAGACGAAATAGACTTGTCACAAGTACCTGTGGGCTTTTTCACAGGCGCATTAAGTAGACAAAAGATGAGTATTCTCGGAGGCGATATGCTGAAACGCTTTCAAATCGTTTATGATCTGGAACGAAGCCATATATACCTAAAAGCAAATCAACTTGCAAAGTTGGATTATTCAAATTTCTAAAGAAGCCGTAACAAAGCCTGCTGGAACTAGTTTTGAACAAGCATCGCTAGACCAAAACTTCTCCAGTAGACGCCCCCTAGCCCTGCAGCATAGTAATCCAGCTATTGGCTTATCCAGTCCTCTAATAAATGATACCAAGCTACGGTATTATCCGCTTGTAGTACAAAAACAGCAGAAGACTTTCTGATTGTCGTTTTACCGTCCGTCTTTTGCGTCTCTACATAGTCTGCAAGGGCATGTCTTTCAGTAAGATTAACCGTAATAGCTGTTACCAGGATTTCTCTATCTGGAAACTTGCCAAAGGCCGAAGGGAGCCAAGCTTCGAACTCACTTAATGTCATCCAATTGCCGTTAGGGCCTTCCATCCAAAAGTTCGGATGAAAGTTTGCTAGTAAACTCCCAAAAAGCTTATCCTTGGCTTCAGTTTGTCCACGAAACCAAAGCGCAATATTAGCGTGAAAGTCGACTATCTCCCGAATTACCAATTCTTTTTTCACCGTATCCATCTATATTTCTTTATTTAAACCTAAGCCCCCCCATAAATTTTAAAATCATAAGCTTCCACCTTAAGGCAGTTACAATCCCTAAATTTTAAGAGCAGAGCCCCTATACAGGAGTCTTTGTTCAGGCATAAGCTCTATTAATTAGCTAAAAATACGAAAGCTATAGCTAAGGCAAAAAGATTTTATACTTTTACCCAATCGAAATTACCTTAAAGATGAAACGCATACTCGAAACCGAAAGATTATACCTGAGAGAGCTTCAGGATATTGATGTTGAAGGAATGTTCAAATTAGACTCAAACCCAGCTGTACATCAGTATTTGGGTAAATCGCCTATTAGTACGATGGAAGAGGCACAGGAAGTAATCAAATACATTCGACAACAATATATTGACCATGCTGTAGGTCGCTTAGCGGTTATTGAAAAAGAGAGCGAAGCATTCCTAGGTTGGGCTGGATTCAAACTGATTCAAGAATTGACAAATGGTCATCAAGATTATTACGACTTAGGCTATAGACTTATACAGGACGCCTGGGGCAAAGGCTATGCCACCGAAATATCAAAGGCACTAGTAGATTATGGCTTTAATGAAATGAAGCTTAGCGAAATGTTTGCCATAACAGACGCGCAGAATCTAGGCTCTCAGAATGTTCTTCAAAAATGTGGCTTTATAAAAAAAGAACTGTTTGACTACGAAGGGGAACCTCATTATTGGTTGGAGCTTCAAGCGCCTTAAGCCTAGTAAATACCAAAACAAAGGCGCATGCTAAAGACATAAGCCTTATCAAACTAAATTTAACAAAAGGAATCGCGCCTGTTCAGATTATACAATAAAATAATTTGAATATGGCGTTTTAAGTAAATAAACCTTTGCCAACTATAGATTAGGAAATACGAACTTGTTCCTAAGAAGCTTAGGCATAGCTATACATTGAATACCTACCAAGGCCTACACCCACAATAAGTTATAGAATAAGATCAGGATAAAGCACAAAACTTCCTGATAGGCTTTTAGCTGCAACAAAGGCTTTTAAGCCTCTTGAGCAAGGCCAGTAGCCGCTAAGATAATAAGCCCAACGCAGCTGATACTAGCGCTAATACTAGTACTTTAAAGATTGCAATAAGGGATTAAAAAGTATTTTGCTCTTTATTTAATATTTTAAAAGCCCCAACCAATAGCTATTGGAAGTACAATATATAAACCAAGACCTTAGCACAATCCAAAGAAGAAACATACAAACAACCTCCTTCGACAAATAGCTAGAAAACACATAGTCAATACATTAGGCTGTTTTTTGAAAAAATTAAGCTAAAATTTAGATATAATTGAAATTATTTTAACTAAATTATAATCAAATTGCTAATCAAGCAACTTAAACCTAGTTTTTCAACAGAATAGATTAATTATTCAGAAACCAAAACAAATACTAAAGCTTATAAACAAACTATGAAAAAACCTTACTTTTTCCGAAGGAATGCAAGGACAATGAGTATGCTAGGCTTATGCTTAATTTTTAGCTCACCTGAGAGTTTCGCTAAGTCGGGGCTTCTCCCCTTAAGTCCCGCCCTGACCAGCAAGATGCAGGAAGTAATTACTGGTACTGTTAAAAATGAAAAAGGAGAACCTCTTGTGGGGGCAACCTTGAGTTTAAAAGGCAGCACAACTCAGGCCAGCAGCGACGTGAATGGTTCCTTTAGAATAGCTGCAAAAGCTGGCGATATTATTGTCGCGAGCTATGCTGGTTATA
>JASLCA010000176.1 GCA_030146225.1 Sphingobacterium sp.
TGGCTCAGCCGTAATAGATCAGAAGCTGGAGCCCGTTGGCTTCCTTTCAAAGTTTTGGATAGCTAAAAAATCCATACAGCTTAAGCCTAACTATCCAGAACAAGTACAGGTAATAAAGATAACTGGCAATAGCAAGACGATCAGTCTAAATCTAGCAGATGGCCCGAACAGCTACTTTTCCAATAACCTCAGGACATTTAGGACGAGTCTTGACAAAGACACCCTACACATTTATGTTAATAACGATGCCTATCTAAGGATTAGCAATACAGGGAAGCTACAAAAGATAATCCTAAGCCAAGCGAATGCGCATATTAAAAACCTAATCCAAAATAAGGATATTGCCCTAGAAGTTAATAACGCCTCACAGCTTACTTTAGAGCAGGGCGACAAACAAGTGCAAGGTGAGGCCCACAATAACCTTTCCTTGCTAATCCAGGGTAAATCCACTGTTAATCTAGTAAATGGAAGCTTTAAAGCCGTGCATGCACAGCTTTCTGATGCTGCCCTTACCTATAGCAATAAGCTAGCTTTAGATAGCGCATTCGTTCAACTTCAAGGCCGAAGTAATGTAAAATCCACAGAGCCTGGAAGCATACAGGAATTGAATACCCTGGTCCTGAGCGGAAACAAACAGTTTTTCAATGCTGCACTGCTCGGTAAAAATGTAGGTCTACTGCTAAAAGATTAGAGGTAGCTATGGCTAAGAGGCAATAGACCAATAAAGCTAAAAGCCTCCGAATTAACTAGAACAGCTTAACAACTGCACCCTAAAATCCAAATAGCCTTATGCAAATAAGGCTATTTGGGTTTTAGGATTTCCAGAAACAAAAAGCAAGACTTATTTGTTATCTTTATGGAAAGAGAATAGCAAAGAAAAGAACTTTCCATAAAGGAAGTGATTCCCAATCTAATATAGGCAACCATGGCTTTTGTAGACTACTATAAAACATTAGGCATAGCGAAAAGCGCTACGCAGGACGAGATTAAAAAAGCCTATCGTAAGCTAGCACGCAAGTACCATCCCGATCTTAATCCCAATGACGAGAACGCAAAAAAGAAGTTTCAAGAACTGAACGAGGCCAATGAGGTGCTTACAGATGTTGAGAAGCGTAAAAAATATGATCAATTTGGGGCAGACTGGAAACATGCCGATGCCTATGGGCAGCAGCAAGGTTCATCCGGAGGAAGACAGCGTTCAGGATTCGATGGCGGCGACTTTAATTATTCTGGCAATTACGATACCGGAGAGTTTTCAGACTTCTTTGAGCAGATGTTTGGAAGCCGTCGCGGGGGTGGCAGACAAGCTAAGTTTAAAGGGAATGACTACAACTCCGTATTAGAATTAAGCCTACAGCAAGCCTATAGCAGTCATGCCCAAACATTTACCGTAAATGGGAAAAACATTCGGGTAACAATCCCCGCAGGCGTTGAAGATGGACAGAAGATCCGTCTGAAAGGTCAGGGGGCTGAGGGGGTCAATGGGGGGCCAAATGGAGACTTATATATACAACTAGCCATCAAAGCGGATCCAGTCTATCAGCGTAAAGGCAATGATTTATTTAAAAATCAGGCTATAGACTTGTACACAGCCCTACTTGGCGGAGAAACAATTGTTGAAACCCTTTCTGGAAAGGTTAAAATCCCCATAAGTGCAGGCACGCAAAATGGTACGAAAGTACGCTTAAAAGGGAAGGGCTTTCCACATTATAAAAAAGAGAACACCTTTGGAGATTTATATGTAAGCCTACAAGTCATGCTACCCACGGAACTTACGGAGAAGGAAAAAGAGCTTTTTAAGCAATTAGCAGAATTAAACAAGAAATAGCCATCCATACCCAGAAGCTGCTTGGCAAAACACGCATTACCTGTTAAATATAAGCATCGGCTATTCAATAGCCATGTTGAAGAAAAATATTTCAGCTATGAAAAGAAGTTTAATCAGAATCATTGACATACGCGACTCCCATCAAATGGAGAACCATTTTATAGAGGAGCTTTCTGCGCATGGACTTATTGAAGTCATTGTACAGGAGAACGAGGAGTTTTTGGATGAAGAGCAGCTCTCTGCCCTAGAGCAATATGCAGATTGGTATTATGAACTGGAAATAAACATTCAAGGTATAGCCGTTGCCCAGCGCCTCTTGTTGAAGATCGAGCAATTGCAGCAAGAGGTCAATAGGTTGCGCTAAAGTTTTTGAATTCAACTTTAAAAAAATGCTTAGGCATGGCTTGTTAGCTATGCCTAAGCGATTCAATATAATCCAGCGATAAAAATTATTGACTTAAATCAATGCTCATAGGAATTTGAAACATTACCCGAACTTTCCGCCCATTTTGAATACCAGGTCTCCAATTATTAGCTTTGCTAAGCGTCTCTATAAGTGCTTGACCTGTATCATGACCTTGGTCTTCAATAATTTTAAAATTACTTAGCGAACCGTCTCTTTCAACGATAAAAGTAACAGATATCTTCCCTACAACCCCAGCATCAATTGCCGCTTGTGGATATTTATAATGCTGCGCAACCCAAAGCCTAAATTTGGCCATTCCATTTACAGGTTCAGGCATAATTTCTGTTTCCGTAAATACCCTATTCAGCTCCTCTTGCGTTAAAACACGTTCAATCGTATCTTGAAGCGCAGCTTTATTTATGGTCACAGCAGAAAATTTATCTGACTTCCCTTTTTCTTCGGGCTTGGGCTGTGCTGTAGTAGCCGTAAACAGTTCAACCTTATTATTTGGGTCCCGTTTCTCTACTGAAGTAGCTTTAAAAGTCGTTTCTTCTACCTTAGCATCAAATTCTTGAACAAGTTCCTTTGCCTTGCTCGTATTAAAAATTAAGGTTGAAAAAATAGCTAATAAAGCAATAGGTGCGAAGGAGAAGTAAAGCCACTTACTCCGCTTTTTTGACTTATCTTTAAATAACATCATAATACGATTCTTTAAAATAGATTTATTGGAAAACTCATGTATAAAATAGGCTGATTCTACATGCATTGCTTGAGCAACCAGCAATTCAGCATAGGCTACTTTATC
>JASLCA010000186.1 GCA_030146225.1 Sphingobacterium sp.
GCTGCTTATCCGGCATTTGCCGAATTAAATCCAGTAGGGCTTGAAAGCTTTCTTGGCTTTGCTGCTGTAGTGCTAGTTTAGTATTGGGCCTGGACATAAAATATAGGACATGCTAGTTTGAATTGTAATATTTCTACCATAAGTATAGCAAATAGATCCAACGCTTCCAAGTAATAAGGCCTTTAAAGCAGAATTTTACGGATTGCAAGTAAGCAACATCCTGAATTGGAGAGCGCGCATTTTCGCATTTCGCATAAAAAAGCCTAAATTCGTTTAGATGAATGAAAACGAACTAAAGGCGCTTATTTCATTATTAGATGATCCCGATGCAGGCATCTATCAGGAGCTGGAAGACAAGCTGATTGCATCCGGACCTGATGTGGTTCCATTTTTGGAGCAACATTGGGAGGAATCCTTTGATGCCTTACTTCAAGGGCGTGTTGAACAAATTGTCCATAAGATCCAATTTAATCAGGTTAAAAATGACCTGCAATTATGGATGATCCACAATCAAGAGGACTTGTTGGAAGGTTTATTGATTATCAATCGCTATCAGTATACACATCTAAATGAAGATGAGGTGCATCAGCAGTTGGCAGAGTTAAAAAGGAATGCCTGGTACTACCTAATGTACGATATGTCCCCTTTGGAAAAGGTAAAATTGCTGAACAATATACTTTTTAGAGAGTTTGGTTTATCTGGAAATACGGCGGACTATAATGCAGCCCAAAACTCCTATATCAATCGAGTCTTGGAGTCCAAGAAGGGAAACCCTATTTCCTTGGCCTGTATCTACAGTTTGGTGGCCCAACGCCTCGATATACCTATCTATGGCGTAAACCTCCCTAAACACTTTGTATTGGCCTATATGGATGAAGATGAGCCCGACAAGGTCTTGTTTTATATCAATGTCTTTAATAGAGGTCAGGTTATGCAAGAATCCGACATCAGCGCCTTTTTGCAGCAACTCAATCTCCCCTTGACGGATGAATACACCAAGCCCTGTACAAATATCGCTATTATCAAGCGCGTGCTCCGCAATCTAGTCACGGCCTATAACCATATTGACAATATTGAAAAGCGGCAGGAAGTCCAACTCCTCTTGGACCTTATGGATTCAGCGTAGAAAAATCCCGCGCGTCTAAAGTCAGACTAACAGGCGTCCCTTTAATACCGCTTGCACCCTCAGTACCCGTATCAATATAATTGTCAGGAGCTATATTTCCGTCATCAGAAAGCTTAAAGCGTAAGATCTTTTTGGATTTATCGACTACATAGATATACACCCCTTTTTCACGGCTGTCTATGGCTACATCTACGGGCTCCTTCAACAGCGTAGCTGCCCCAGTAATAATACGTGTAGGTACAATCGTCTCCTGCTTTATTAGGCTAGAAAAATTATCAAATATTAAGATTCTTCCCGTTCCAACCGCGCCATTGGTTACATAGTCAGTTACCGCCAGTACATTCTTTAAGGTGTCATAAGCAAGGCCACGTAGGTTTTTTGCATCTGCGATGGAGAGCATGCGGGTAGGCTCTAGCTTACCGATAGAGTCAGCTGCATTCACCTTAGTGTCCATAATTTTTTCGAATACATAAATCCCCCCATTCTCACCCCGCTTGGAGACAAATAAGTCATACTTATAAAAAGCAGCGCCCCACATGTCTAATCCAGTAGCCCGCAGTTTCTTAAACGGCTTGGTATAATTATTCCTGCCTTTCGGACGATCAACAAGGTAGATCCCTGCATTAGGGCCATCGGCATTGACCATAAGTAAGGTCTGTGTTGGCGCATGATAGGCAAAGCCTTTCACAAAGTCGAACAATCTATTGCCCATACGCCCTGTATTAGTTAAAAGACCAACATTCGGCCCAACTGACAGGCTATAAACTGAACTATCGTTAAGCCCACTTTGATAAGCTGGCGCGTGAAATACACTTTGCAAATAAGGATTAAAATAAATAACGCCCCCCCCTCTTGCCGGGGATAAATGCCGTAATGAAAACTTAAAGACATTGGAATCGGCCGCATTTATTATACGAACATTGGTATCAGGAATCCCCGCATTGGAAGTTCCATATTCTTCGAAAGAGACATATAGGCGGGAAAACTGCTTGCTATCAAGCTGAGGTTCACCGTCTTCGCGTTCACAAGAATAAGCTGTAACTAACATAAGTACCACAGCGAAGGCTTTCCATACGTAAGAAATCTTTTTCATAACTATTTTGTCCGTTATAGGTTACAAAGATACATAATTAAACGCTTTTCTCCCGAGGATTGTAACAACCTAAAGCCTTCTTTTGCAAAATCTTTATTAATTGCGTAAAATTGCATTATATTCTAAAATGGCAATGGAAAACAATACGGTTGAACGTGAAAAACTAAGTTTACCAAACCAGGGTAAAAAGCTGCTGTTACACTCTTGCTGTGCACCCTGTGCTGGCGAGGTTATGGAGGCTTTGATTGCATCGTCTATCGAGTTCACGATATACTTTTACAATCCCAACATTCACCCCCGTAAGGAATACGACTTGCGTAAGGATGAGAATATACGCTTTGCAGAGAAACACAACATTCCCTTTATCGATGCTGACTACGATGTAGACCATTGGTTTGAATTGGCAAAGGGCATGGAGAATGAGCCCGAGCGCGGAAGTCGCTGCACGATGTGCTTTGATATGCGATTTGAAAAGACGGCCGAATATGCCGCTGCAAATGGCTTTGATGTAATTTCTAGCTCGCTAGGTATCTCACGTTGGAAAAACATGGAGCAGATCAATGACTGCGGCTTTAAGGCGGCGTCTCGGTTCCCCGACATGGCTTATTGGACATTCAACTGGCGCAAAAAGGGTGGCGCGGGTCGTATGCTCGAAATTAGCAAGCGAGAAAAGTTTTATATGCAGGAATATTGCGGCTGCGCATACTCCCTTCGGGATACAAATAAGTGGCGTATGGCTACTGATAGACAGAAAATTGAACTAGGTAAAAACTATTATGGAGAATAAAAGCAGTAATTTTTGCAAAAAGTTTCATAATTGTCAAAATATTAATTAATTTTGCAGGCTCAAATGCAGATTGTGAAATATCTAAAACAATACAGAATACCGTTTTCAGGCTTAGCCGCGGGACAGCACATTTTTGAATTTGACATTAACGATAAGTTCTTTGATTGCTACGCGCATTCTTTGGTAAAAAAGGGAAGTCTAAAGGCAAATGTTGAATTGCAGAAGCAAGAAAACATGCTAATTGTACTTTTCGATATTAAGGGAACCATTCAGTTAAACTGCGACATCTGCCTGAATGAATTTGAATCGCCACTAAAATTTAGTGAGCGCACATTAGTCAAAT
>JASLCA010000220.1 GCA_030146225.1 Sphingobacterium sp.
GTTGAGGATAGTAAATAAGTAATCAAACAATAATAGATCAAGCATTTTGAAAATATCAAACGAAACAAAAGTAGGCATACTTACGACCATCTCTCTTGCCCTATTATTTATTGGCTACAACTTTCTAAAGGGAAATGATGTCTTTAGCAGTGAGTATGAGTACTACACGGATTACGAAAATGTGGATGGCCTGACGGTCTCCAAGCCTGTTGTTGTCAATGGATATCAAATCGGGCGCGTATCCAAGTTGAAGCTGATGGAAAACGGCAAAATACGGACGCACTTCAAAATTCAGAAAGACTATAGCATCCCCTCGAATACCGTGGCTCGAATAGTTAATGCGGATCTATTGGGTAGCAAGGCTATAGTGTTTGAACTAGGGAATAGCAAGAGTATCGCTAAGGATGGAGATCCATTACTTTCTGATGTTCAAGCCAACTTAATGGAGAAGGTGGAACCCTTACAAAAAAAGGTAGAAAACTTAGTTGTAAAGCTGGACTCTGTATTGTCAGCGGTTAACTCCGCCTTAGATGAGGAATTTCAAAGAGACTTTAAAGGGAGTCTACGCAGTATTTCTGTTTCCTTAAATAATATGGAAAAGATTACGAACGATGTAGAAGGCCTTATGGGCTCCGAGAAGATTCGTTTAGCTAAGATTATGCAAAACCTGGAATCCATCACCAATAACTTTAAGCACAATAACGATAAAATCAATAGCATCCTTGCTAATTTGGATAATCTATCGGATGATCTTTCCAAAACTGAAATTAAAGCGACTATTGACAATGCGAATAAGGCAATGCTGGACTTCCAAGCAATTACCAATAAGATTAACAAGGGCGAAGGCTCACTTGGCTTGCTCTTAAATGATGATAAGCTTTATAATAACTTGACTAGTGCATCTGAGGAATTTGACAGCCTTTTAAAAGATGTTAAAGTACGCCCAGGGCATTACCTACGCTTAAGCATATTTGGTAAGAAAGACACAAAGTAAGGCATAAAAATAGCTTGTCAATTTATTGACAAGCTATTTTAAACTAAACAACAAACAAGACCTACCGTATTCATTAATTGGGTAGGGTAAAGTTCTTTAAGGCTGCACTTGCTTGCCCTCCTTAGTACTGATTATAATTAAGCCACCTTTAGCTTTATCTCCATATTCAGCCAGACTCTTAGCATCTTTTACAACCGAAATGCTTTTGATCTCATCAGGGTTTAAGTTTTCTAATTTCCCTTCGGCCTGATCAACTAAGACACCATCAACAATAAACAGTGGGGCATCTGCACCTGCATTGACACCTCGAATCTTAACGACTGAAGATTGATTCTTGCTAGGCTGCGATAGTATAGCTCCCGCTGGCTTTCCCCCCTTACTTTCTAAACTTAACTCTCTTTTGCCTTGGTAGCCTTTTAAGGTGACGCTAATCACCCCATCTTTGGCCTCATTGCCATAAGTATTGATCGCCTGTTCACCCTTTAAAATATAAATCTCAGCAATATCATTGGGATTGATCTCCTGTACATCAAATTCTATAGGCTTCTTTTGCCCATTGACAACATAGAGAGGAAATTCGCCATTTCTAGACTTGTTTCCCCTTATAACAAATACGGGCTTTCTAGCTGAACTAAGTGTGTCTCCTAACACTTTTGCTGCTCCAGCGGCATCCGCTTGAATCGACATACCCAGAACAGTTCCTTTTACAGATTTAGGAGCATGCTTACTGGTATCCTGAGAAGAAGTTACGCTGGCTAATGGAGTCCTCTCCTCCAAGCTGGGGGAATTTAAGGACAGGCTATTTACGGTGGTTTGCTGTGTCAATTGCACAACTTCAGCAATCTTACTGTCTGCTTTGCTCACCGTAAAAGCAGCTGCTACAAAAATTATTAAAGGGATTAGGCAGATATACTTGCTTATAGCTAACCTGGAAGATCTTTTTTTATTCATCATCATAATGCGACTTTTAAGTAGTTTAAAATTAAATTGATTAGCTATAGCTATGGTCTCGCCTTGCTTAGAGACTTGTAATAAGGCATATTGATAGGCTTGCTTGTCTACCCCCGTATTAATCACTTGCTGATCGGTTAGAAACTCCAAGTTTTGACGTACAGACCTCCGCATAAGCCACAGGAAAGGATTATACCAGCAGATCATAATTAAGATCTCAAATAGCAGGATGTCCAAGGTATGGTATCCTCTAACATGCACCCGCTCATGCGCCAAGATATCTTGTAGCTCTGTATCGGCATGCTGTTCCTTATTGAGGTAGATTCGATTTAGAAAGGAAAATGGGGCTATTGGCGCGAATACATTCCTATAGATGTATTCGCGCCAAGAGGCATGCTCTGAATTCCGATGTATACGATACAGGCTCCATAGCTGTATAAGGAACTTGCCAAAAAGTAGGCCGGCTCCTAGGCCTATTACAGCTAAAACAAGATGCTGCAAGGAGATATGAATTGCGGTAGTGGGCTCAGTAGGTAAGATGCCAGGAAGATAGGCCACCAATTCGCCCACCGGCTCCACATGATGCTTAAACAAGGCTACAATATCAAGAAACGGATAACCTAAGGCAAATAGACCGCCAATCCCAAAGTAATAGCGGTTGAGCTGATAGAAGGTTAAGGATCTTAAAAGCAACAAATAGCCCAGATAGAGTATGACTAAGAGTACATTGACTTGTATAAAATAGGTTAAAAGCGCTTCCATACTAGCTTGATTTAGGATTTTTAATCATGTCCATAATTTCCTTCAACTCGTCTTCAGAGAGCTTATCTTCCTTTACAAAGAAGGATACCATATCCTTATAAGAGTTTTTAAAATAATCACCTACAAAACTATTCATAAACTTGCCCGTATATTCTTTCTCGGTAATTGTAGGTTCATAACGATTAGCATTTGCATACTTCACCGGCTTGACATAACCTTTGCGTTCCAAGTTTTTGATGGTTGAAGCTAGCGTGGTATAAGGCGGCTTCTCCCCTTTGAGGTTGTCCAATACTTCCTTAACAAACCCACCATTTAGTTGCCAGATGGACAACATTGCTTCTTCTTCTTGTAAGGTTAACTTTTCCATTATTGCTTGTGTTTTTAAAGTACAATACAATATTACGAAAAAATCGTAACAAACAAAAGAAATGTTTTTTCGTTAGAATTATTTCTTATTTCGCTGAAAATCGGATATATATCGGTGCGGTAAAGCCTATTCGGTTAAAAAGGCCCCTATCCTGTTTCTTACGCAGAAAAACCAAGCAAAATGACGATTTAATGTCTTTTTAATCACTTGCTTTCTGACTTCTTATCGTGTTTTTTTATATATTTGTATAAATAAGTCAAAATTTAAGTATGTCGGATAAAGCAACAATAAACTTAGATGGTACGTCTTACGAATTACCTGTAATTGTAGGAACTGAAAACGAAAAAGCCATTGACATCTCGAAATTAAGAGATCAATCAGGATATATAACCTTAGACCCGGGATTTAAAAATACAGGTGCTACTAAAAGTGCTATTACTTTCCTTGATGGGGAGCATGGTATTCTACAGCACCGAGGTTATTCTATTGAAGAACTAGCGGAGAAATCAACCTTTTTGGAGGTTGCTTACTTGTTAATATATGGAGATCTACCTTCTCAGGTAGCCCTAGAGAAGTTCCGTTCGGATATTAGAAAGCAGATGATGATTCATGAAGATATGAAAAATTTCTTCGCTGGATTCCCATCTAAGTCGCATCCTATGGGACAGCTTTCTTGTCTAGTGGGTGCTTTGTCAGCCTTCTACCCTGAATCTTTAAACCCTAATCAGACGCAAGAAGAAGAAGATAAAACAATTATCAACATCTTAGGTAAGATGCCTACAATTGTTTCTTGGATCCAAAAGAAATCGCTAGGACACCCTATCGTATACCCTAAGAATAACTTGGGCTATATCGACAACTTCTTAACGATGATCTTTGGTGAGGTAACGGGTGAAACAACCTTTGACCCTGTTGTTATCAGTGCCATGCACAAGCTCTTGATTCTACATGCAGACCACGAACAAAACTGCTCTACTTCTACAGTACGTATGGTAGGCTCTTCCAATGCGAACTTGTATGCATCAATCTCAGCTGGTATCAACGCGCTTTGGGGTCCCCTTCATGGTGGAGCGAACCAAGCGGTTATTGAGATGTTGGAAGCCATTAAGAATGATGGTGGAGATGCTGAAAAGTACTTGGCGAAAGCGAAAGATAAAAACGATCCATTCCGTCTTATGGGCTTTGGTCACCGTGTATACAAAAACTTTGATCCACGTGCTAAAATCATTAAGAAGGCCTGTGATGATATCTTAGAGAAATTAGGCGTAGATGATCCTATTTTGGAAATCGCTAAAAAACTTGAGGCTGCGGCTTTAAGCGATCAGTATTTTATTGACCGCAAGCTCTATCCAAATGTTGATTTCTACTCCGGTATTATTTACCGTGCATTAGGATTTGACTCGGATATGTTTACCGTTCTATTTGCTTTGGGTCGTCTTCCGGGATGGATCGCACAGTGGAAAGAGATGCGTGACAATAAAGAGCCAATCGGTCGTCCTAGACAAGTCTATATCGGTGAAACAAAACGTCCTTATGTTGACATCAACAAACGTTAATTAAAAAATATCAAAGCGTAACCATTGAGGTTACGCTTTTTTTTGTCGCTAGCATCCCCTGCTTTATAAGGTGACATCAATCATTTTTTTTCCCTATGTGCATTATTTTATAGACGCTTAATTATCACGTATTTCGTGTACAACGACTACGCTATGAAACATGCATTCCACATCCCTGTCCTAGGACTCGCCTTCTCTATTGACTCCCCGATTAAAGTTGCCAAGTATGGCATATCCTCGGTGCTATCAATAGTAGATGATGAACTTATTGAGCGGGTTAGACAATATTATGCACAGGCCAATGGATTGCCCTTTATCGCTATTGACAAAGGGGCTATAGATGCCCGTGCTCATCGCATTACCGCTTACCTCAACCTGGTTCAGGAGCTGGTGGATAATCAAATCCAACGCATTAAAGAAGAAACTTTTGCAATCGGCAGCGACCTTAACAAATACTTTGAATTGCTTTCTGATAAAAGCAAGCTGAAAAGCTTATACAATAAGATGCTGAAGGTGACCGATAAAGGCCTGCAAGCAGCCTTGCAGGAAGAACTACGGCAAGCGATCACCCCTGGGAGTATAGACGTTAATATTATGTCCAAGGTAGATAAGCTCAATCTCAACAAGGATGGAGAAGTACTGCCAGAGGTATTCTCCGATGCCCTTGCGGCTTTAAGAGGCTTTGCAACTTCTACCCTATCCTCCGCTATGGTGCTCTCTGCGGGCATGAACCCAAGGCTATACAATTACCTAGCGGCATTTGATTGCTTTTACCCAGATCAGGATGGGCTGCTACAAAAAAAGATTGTTCTAAAGGTATCGGATTATAGATCAGCCTATATACAGGCCAAGTACTTAGCTAAAAAAGGTATTTGGGTGTCAGAGTTTCGGGTTGAATCAGGCCTCAACTGCGGGGGACACGCCTTTGCTACTGAGGGTTTATTGCTAGGACCTGTCTTAGAGGAATTTAAGCAGAAAAAACAAGATTTATTGCAGGAACTTTTACCCATATACCAGCATGCACTTGCTGAGAAGGGCGTTGACTCTGCTATAGCACCAAGCATACGTTTTACCGTACAAGGGGGAATTGGAACCGCTGACGAGCAGGATTTCCTCTGTACATACTACGACTTTGATGGGACTGGCTGGGGCTCGCCCTTTTTACTGGTTCCGGAAGCAACTACGGTTGACCCAGAAACATTGCAAGCTTTAGTGGCTGCCAAAAAAGAAGATTTCTATCTAAGTGGTGCCTCACCCCTGGGCGTACCCTTTAACAATTTCAGTGGCGCCTCGGCGGAGAAGAAGCGTTTGGAACGCATAGAAAATGGCAGACCAGGTAGTCCTTGTAATAAAAAATACTTGGTCTCAAGTAGTGAGTTTGGGAAGGAGCCTCTCTGTACGGCCTCTCGGGTATACCAGCACTATAAAATCAAGGAATTGGAGTCCTTGGATCTAGCTCCTGTGGAGAGAGAAAGCAGGTATCAACAAATTGTGGAAAAGACCTGCCTCTGTCAGGGCTTGGCCAGCTCGGCTTATATTAATTATGGCTTGCAAAAGAAAAAAGAGGACTTAGCGGTCTCAATCTGCCCTGGTCCTAACCTCGCTTACTTTGACCAGACTTACTCCTTAAAGGAAATGGTGGACCATATCTATGGCCGGAAACAAATCCTGCTTAAGCCGGATCGGGAAAATATGTTTATCAATGAATTGGCAATCTATATTGACTACTTAAAAAAACATATTGCCAGCTCTTCTCCCGACCTTAAAAACCTCAAGTATATAGCGAAATTTAAAAGCGAACTCCATAAAGGTATACAGTACTATGCGGATCTTGCTGCTAAATTCAGTCTTAATAATAGCCTTAACCGGTTAAACTTTTTAGAAGGGCTTAAATACCAAGAGCAGCGACTAGCGCTTATCAACTAATTAACAACTATTTACAATTAACTTTAGGCAGCCTTCTACTAGGGCTGCTTTTTTGTGCCTATTAGCATAATTATACCTGATTGAAAAATAAAGTGTAAAAAAACGCATAATTCTACAGGCTTTGTTTATCTTTAATCTACTATTCAAAACCATATTTTATGATGTGTAAGATTTTTTTACTACTCCTGACGGGAATTTCTTTGGGTACTGCGACATATGCGCAAACTGCATTGAGCTATTCTAATGATAAGATTCGCACCGGAGCTGAGCAAACGGAAAAGTATATCCCCTACTTAAAGGGGAAGCGGGTGGCTATTTTAGGCAACCCTTCTACAGTAATTAAGGATAAGCATTTAGTAGACAGCCTGCGTAGCTTAGGGGTGAATATCACAAAGATTTTTGGCCCTGAGCATGGCTTCCGAGGGGATGCAAGCAATGGCACGGAGGTGTCTGATGAGCTGGACAGCAAGACTGGCATTCCAATTATCTCCCTTTACGGCAGTAAGAAGAAGCCTTCTAAGGCTGACTTGCAGGATATAGATATCTTTATCTATGATGTACAGGACATGGGCGTACGATTTTATACCAACATCAATACCCTTAGGGATATTATGGAGGCCTGCGCAGAGCATGACAAGGAGCTCTTAATCTTGGATCGCCCCAACCCCAATGCCTATCTAATTGATGGCCCTATTCTAGAAGATGCGCATAAGTCGGGCATCGGCCAGTTCCCAATCCCAGTTTCGCATGGCTTGACAACGGCTGAATTTGCACAGATGGTAAATGGTGAAAAATGGATAAACAGTAGCAAGCCTTGCAGACTAAAGATTATTCCTATTGAAAACTATAATCACCGTATGCTGTACAAGCTTCCTGTCAATCCTTCTCCAAACTTAAATACCGAAGCCAGCATCTTGCTCTATCCAAGTACTTGCTTATTCGAAGGTACTAAGCTCAACCATGGTCGTGGAACTGACTTCCCATTTACCATTATGGGCAGCCCGGTCTACAAGGGTATTTATAACTTTTCTTTTACCCCCGTTAGCAAAAAGGGTATGAGCGAAACTCCACTTTTTATGAATGAACTATGCTATGGGATGGACTTACGTCAGGTGGATCTTGCGAAGCTTGTTAAACAAAAGCAGCTTAATCTAAGCTGGATAATGGAGCTGTATCAAAAATCCCCAGAGCAGGATAAGTTTTTTGACAGCAGCTTTTCGAAACAGATTGGAACTATTGAGAAATTAATTGGCGTAAGCGCATTCCGCAAGCAGATTGAGAACCAAGTCAGTGAAAAGGAGATCCGCAAAAGCTGGGCGGCAGGCTTAAAAAGCTACAAGAAAATGCGTCTTAAATATGTGATCTATCCAGATTAAAGTACATAAAGAAAGCCTACCTAAAGTAGGCTTTCTTTATATACTGGAGCTAGTTGGCTTTAACCGTAAAGACAGTAGCTACGCCTCGTTCGCCTTCATGATCAAACTTGGCATTGTCCGTGGGATGATTGACCACTCCTTGACCTTTCACCCAAGCCGTACTGGAACCTCCCCCGTCCATATTGACAGCCGACTTACAACCAAATCCTTCCATTAAATCTCTTAGTTGCAGCGTAGAGAGGCCTTGCGACTGGGAGGATCGCCCATCTACTACAACCACAATAAGATGATTTGTGTCCGTAACTCCTATTGCGGTACGGGGATGACGGCTGGTATTAAAGGCTTCTTCAATCTGTAGGATAGACTGTCCATCTTGTAATAAAAGCGGCCCAGCAGCCAATGCATCTACGGCACTCAAGCTCGTCCAGCCTGCCGCTGGCTTGCTTGTCACCTGCACCTTTCCCGCAGCATCTATAAACAATGCCCCGTTCTCCCGATAGCTCGTAAAGCCATTCCGTGTCTGGTTAATTACGTTTCCAGCCTGCTTAAAGAATACAGTAGAGCCTCCTTTGCTGGTGTCAAAATAACTCCCATTAAAGGCCACATCGGCTCCTGCTTTCTCAGCTGCTGCACTCGTCAGCAAAAAGCCAGCACTGACATATGGGATTTCAATCTTAATATTTTTCTGATTGAGATCAATGTCAAACACAGTGATGTATTGCCGCGAGTTGAAGATGCTTAGAAAGTGAAATTTCTTCCAAACAATCCCATTCGCTACATTTTGCGTCTCCCATTTTGTTTCTTTTAAGAGATCTACCAATTTTTCGGCTTCCGAAATGGTTTCCATCGGGGCTGGCAATTGCTGCCCTTGACTATCATAATCCTCACAAGCGGCACTTAAAAAGGCGATACTTATCAGGTAGTATATATACTTTTTCATCTATTTACTATTTAGTTCTTGTTTAAAATCTGCCCAATCTAAGGCTAAACGCTGAGGGCTTGCTAAGGGCTGCCAAGCAGCATCCAGCTGCAAGCATTCTCGATTTCTATACAGGCTTATCGTTTTTGTTTTCGGATTGTAGTGGGCTGCATTAAGCCAGCCCTTGCCCCATGAAAATGGCCAGTTGCTAATCTGTTGCAGGATCGGCATAACGGCTTGCGTAACATAGACCTTTCCTTTGCGCTTTGCAATTAACAGCTTGTCCTCTTGAAAAAGGTATAAAGTATCTGCTATTATACAGGCTGCATCAATTGGCTTAAGTAACCATTCTTTTGGGTAATCGACTATTGCATCCTTTAAGGGCATACTGCTGCTTAAGGTACCTGTACCTATGCGATAAGCTTTAATATGCTTATCCGCAATAAGATACAGTTGGTCTTTGTCTTGTGCAATGGCTGCCTGAGGGCTGATCTGTATCTGCTGCAACCAATCCAGCGTGTTTGTTTTTAAACTGCTGCCACTTGGATTGCTTAGCCAACGGTCTTGAAACAAGTAATAGTCCACTGCATTTATGCTAAGTAGTCCATCTGGTGATGGCCACATGCCCTTGGTTCGAAATTCGCTAGGATCTGTGGTCTCATAGAGGATGCCTACATAATCCACAGGATCCTTAGCCTTCGGCTGTAGCTTTCCCTGAATATAATAGACTGCATTTACCGTATCATGCTGGACAAATCTAGCTGCTACTGCAATCGCATGCCAATGATTAGAAACCACATAAAGCAAGTCTCCCTGCTGAATAATTAACTGCCCTTGGGCATCTGTTAATTCCTTTGCATAAAGGTAGTTTTGGACAGTGGTCTTAGCATTTCCCTCCTTAACAAGACGTTCTGCAGGGACCCCCTTGTCGACCAAGTGCTCAAACATAAGGTCTGCCTCACATATACTTGATTGATGCGCAGCACAGCCTCCCGACAGTATTACATAGTCTGGTAAAACCTGTTGATACAGATTATAAGCCAGCTGAATCCGCTCCTGTAGGGTAACTAAATCTGCTGAGCCCAAGACTAAGATGCCTGTGCGTGCTTGTGCAAGCGCGCTGGGGAAAAATCCCAGCGCTAAGATGCAATACACTAATCCGATTAAACGATTCTTCATGTTATTAATCTATTAAAACTCCCATGGTTGTCTTCTCTCCACGGTCCTTACGGTTGAAATCTTTTGCAATAAGCTCATCCAAAGCTGGCTTATACTGTAGCCCAAGGCTAGACAAGGCAGCTCCTGACATGCCGTACTTCAACGCGGGATTGCTCGCACCTGTAGGCACAAACGCCGTATTTAGCATGGTCGCAGCATTAAAGGTTACGCCTGATTGTACCGAGCCTCCAGCATTGTAAATGCGGGTAGCAATTGCGGAACTACTCATCTGTGCAGCTACAGCCCCAGCCTCATAGGCATCCACATCTGTACTTGTTGCAGCCTGCTTATTGCCTGAAACTATGGAGTTGATAATGCTCAACTTGTTGGTATTCTGACGGCGGAAAATCCCCGCACCAGGTCCTGTAGCTTCATTGCTTACAATAGTAGAACTAATTACATGGGCCTCGCAGTTGTCATACAGCATCAGTCCGCCCCCACCATTTGTAGAGGTTGTTTTGTTATTGCTGATCAAGCAGTTGACCAGGTATCCCATGGACTTTTCACGCAGGTAAACCCCAGCTCCATAAGAAGTTCCTTGGTTTCCTCGAACAGTACAATTGTACATATACAAATTACTAGCAGGATAGGCATGTATAGCTCCCGCTGTACCGACAGTCTTGTTATTGTCAAAGCTAGAGTCATACAGATAGGCATTTGAAGCATCAATCCATAGTCCGCCGCCATTGCCAATACCTGTATTATTGTCAATATGACTGTTATACATGTACAGTTCGGTACCCCCAAAGGCAAATAGCCCGGATGCATACCCACCTGTTCCCTGTCTTGTACTGGTCTTGTTTTCAATTATCGAAACATCAGTTAGGATAACTTTTGCTCCTCCGATAATCATTCCAGCTCCATTCCCACGACTATAGCCGACGCCGCCGACTAAAATTTTGGTAGATCGATCCGTCCCATTGCCATCTCGAATCGTAATACCCTGGATTTCTACCTGTTGATCTGCTGCTTTTGGTGCAGTAATAGCCATGACGTGGAATACTTCCAATCCTGAAGGCAATTTTCCTGATAAGATTGTTGGGTGAGCTGCTGGGTTTGCTACTGCACCGACTGCTGCATCCGCTGGGTATCCACCGACTAGCTTGATATTCTTGCTAATTTCGAAGGTACGATCTGCCTCATCGGCGGTGCCTGCGCCTGTCAAGGCTTTTTCAGGGCTGTAAGTCCCTGCTGCAATATGCAGCTCACTTCCACTCGTGGACAAGTCCAAAGCTGCTTGTAAGCCTATGGCATCGGCCCAAGATCTCCCTGTACCTTTAGCATCCTTCTTCACATAGAAGACATTGATGCTGCCCGCTTCTTGGACAACCATAATCTCCCTTTCTTGCTCCGCATTAATGCTAACTTTGATAACTGCGGTTCGCTCTTCTTCTTCATTTTTAGTCACCTTAAAGGCAATCTTTTGCTTGCCCTTTGTGCCTGCTTCCGCTTCGAAACTCAGCCAATCGGCATCACTGCTAAGGCTATAATCCACATTGGTCAAGAGCTCAAAGGTATGACTGCCAGCTGCACTGGAAACCTCCATAAAGTCGCTTCCGAGCAGCAAGACATTTTCAAAAGGCGCTTTGTCTTTTTTACAGCCGAACAACAATAACAAGCAAACAAATGCGCCTAGAAGTCGCGGTGTAATATTTCGTTTTATAACTAAGTTCATGTCTATTTCTGTTATTTCCAATTCGGATTTTGTTCAAGCTTTTTATTTAGATTAAGATCTTCCAATGGAATCGGATAATAGTAATCCTTGTCCTCATCAAATTTCCCACCTATAGCAAAGGGATCTAAGTTCCCTTTAGATGCGGAGCCCTCCCCAGTAAGCGGATTACGCAGGGTGCGCTGCTGTATATTGATAAGCGAGGTGGCTGAAGCTGGAGCGCCGGTGCTGCTGCCTGAATAGACAAATACATCGGGCTTGCCATCCCCTGTAAAATCATAAGATCCTACGCCTGGAAAGTAGATTCCCACCATGGCTTGCTCTAATTTCTTGCCGGCCTTCCAACGCATCAAATCATCCCAGCGGAAGCCTTCGTTAAAGAGTTCTAAGCGACGCTCTCTGCGAATCTCCAAGATAACACCCTTGTTCGCACCTGGATCTACATTGCTGTACATCGCTGCCAAATAGGGATCCGGGCTTGCATTAGCAGCTGCCATATTCATGGCTGGCATGCCAACCCTAGCGCGTAGAAGATTTACTGTGCGGTTGAGGTCTGCTTGCACTAATGTGCCCAATTCGGCTTTTGCCTCTGCTAAAATAAGTAGTGCTTCGGCATAGCGATAGATTATAATATCGAAATGTCCAGAGCTCCACTGATCCCGACTTGGCAAGGCTTTGATAACTCTATAGCCTGTGGTGGAGGCATTAAGTGTGACAGGCTCTGGGCTAGACTGCCCGACAACTGTAAAATCAGGAGCAGCTGTTGTCTGACCCATACGGGGATCACGTCCCTGGAACTCATCCAAATAGCCCATAGTCTTATAGTTGGCTTTATCGGTAAAGCGCGAACCATCCTGCATTAAGTAGGAATTTATAAGGTCTTTTGTGATACCCCATGCTCCACTCGTAGGGGCGGTCATCTGGTAGGCTAAATTATGCGACTCTACCCCTCTTTCGAAGTCAGCTGCTAAGATGGTCTCTACTGCATCCTGATTATCTCTAGCAAAGAGGTTACGGTAGGCTTGGGTAGGTCCACCAGTACTAAACAAGGTGTAAGCGCCTGTAGCAATCAATTGCTCGGATGCCTCTACCGCAGCCTGTAAAAAGGGCTCATAACCTGCTATGCCATGATATTTCCGAAAGGTTCCTTCATGCAAGCCTATACGTGCCTTTAATAAGAGCGCAGCATACTTGGTTATACGATTCAGCTTTTTCTCTGCGGGAATGCTTCTTACGGCAAAGTCAATATCCGCCATTACGGAGTCCATCACCATTAAACGGGAATCCCGACCTTTGTACATGTCTTGGTCATTTGCGGTAAGCACCTTGTTGTACCAAGGCACATCTCCGAAGCGTTTTACCTTTTCAAAGTAGAAATGCGCCCTAAAGAAGCGGGCAATCCCACTGTACTGCTCCTTTGCTTTTACATCCTGCACCTTATGGTAGTTAGCCAAAAAGTAATTAATGTCTCGCAATCGCGTCCAAGACCAACCCCCTGTGCCTTTGGCTGTGGGTACAATTCTATTGCCACGCACACGATCTGAGGCATTCAATGGCACAATATTGTCTGAGCTTGCATCCTCTGAATAAAGTCCATTGGTCGTTAAAATGGTATAAAAATTATTCGAGGCAATCTCCAAGTCCTTAGCTGAATTGTAGAAAAATTCGGCCTCGACCTGATCTTCCGCTTGGCGGTTTAAAAAATCTTTATCACAAGAGGAGAGGCTTAGCAATACCGCTAATCCAACCCCATACTTTATATATTTCATATCGTCTATATACTGTTAAGGATTTATTGAGTCTTTCTATCTATACTGCAAATACAGTCGGGTTACTTGACTCAAAAAACTACAAACTTAAATGAACCCCAAAGGAGAATGTTTTCCCCATTGGATATTCTCTTAAATCCGCTCTACTTGTCGCATTCGCAGGGTTAGAAAAATTAATTGCTGATCCTGCTTGCTCTGGATCTACGTATTTGGTCAAACCCCCAAATGCCCATGTAAACATATTCTCCCCACTAAAGAATACGCGTAAGCGGTCTATCTTTGCTTTCTGCGTCAATCGCTGCGGGAAGGTATAGCCTACCGTAAAGTTCTTCACACGTAGGTAGCCTATATTCTCCATGTAATAGTCGTTCATCTCATACAAGGAACGCTCCACCCCTAAGGAGGTATACCCACGATAGATCTGTGGAAAGGTATTTTCGGGCTTGTCCGCACGCCATGCATTGTCGATCAAATCCTTGCGAATAAAGGATAGGTAGGGTCGCTGGTAGGTTCCCCAGTAAATATCTCCTGTAGGGTACCAGTTTTGCTTAGCAACCCCAGCTATAGCTACCGCTAAATCAAAGTTTTTCCAGCTTGCAGACATATTAAAGCCAAATGGAAATTGTGGCATCGCATTCCCGATTGGGCGTAAGTCACCATGATCACTCAAGGTATTCTCGCCTTTGTCAATACGGCCATCGCCATCTAAGTCCAAGTACTTAATATCCCCTGCTTTTAAGCCTACCCATTCAGAGTTTTGTACAATATTTAACTCGTAATTGTAGACTTTGGCCAATGAGTTAGAGGGGTTGGTAAAGCTATTCTGATAAGCCTTTGCTTCCGCATCGGACTGAAACTGTCCATCCACCTTATAGCCCCAGATCTCTCCAAGACGCTGCCCTTCCCAGTAGGTGCTCATCAGCCCATTGGGGTTGTCATACTTGGTGATATAGCCTCTAAAGTTGGATACATTGGCGCTCACATTAAAGTTTAATGGGGATCCCGCTACATCAAATTTATTGCGGTAGCTAAGGCCTAGTTCAAAGCCATCATTCTTTAAAGCAGCGTAATTCTCCTTGGGCTCAGCTGAACCAAACACAGCTGGCAAAGGCTGTCCTGGCAGGTACATGCCTTCGGTAATTTTTCGGTACCAGTCAAAGTTGACAAACAACTTATTGTCTAGTACTCCTAAGTCAAACCCAAAGTCTATACTCTTGGTGGTCTCCCAAGTAACCACCTTTGGCATTGGGGATGGGGAATCGGCATAAATCAATCGTCCGCCATTGTCCAACCAAGTAGATTGCTTAACGGGCATTAACTGCTTGAAGGTATTTACATCTACCGTCTGATTTCCGAGCTTCCCAAAAGATCCTCTTAATTTTAAGGAAGAAACATAAGGTCGGATAGGCTCCCAAAAGGACTCCCGGTCCACCTGCCATCCAGCAGAGACTGAGGGAAAGAAACCCCAGCGGCTTTCGCTAGGAAAGCGAGAGGAACCATCATAACGACTGTTGATCTCCAGCAGGTATTTATTCTTATAATCGTAGTTAAAACGTCCAAAATAACCTTGTACTGCCCAGTCTAGGGTAGAGCCTGCTATATTAAACATATTTGTGCCTAGGGAAAGGTTGGCCAGCTCGCGAATTAACAAGCCATCCATCTGCGCCGCTACACGGTCTTGATCGAACTCTTCTTGGTTGTAACCCAATAACAATTTAAAGTTATGTGCTTGCTGAATTGACTTTTGATAGGTACCAAAAATATTGAGGGCCTTGTACTTGTCTTTCCAACGAAACTCCCCCAATCGGTTGATGCCTGCTGTTTCTGGGCTGAGCTTGTTGCCTGATAAAAATTCAAATTCATTGTACCTATAGGTACGGCCCGTGTTTTCAAAGCGATGACTGTAATCTAAGTTAAACTCTAAGCCTTCCATAGGCTTGACTTTTACCCTAAAGGTATTTGTAAACTCCTCGGTATTGAATTTCTTCCAGTTGTTGCCGGCCTCCATGGCTGCCTGCCCACCTTGTCCCCCATTGCCACTAATGCCTACATCTGCAGGAATGCCATCTACATGTGTAGGATGAAATGGGAATAAGTTGTACCATGAGGTGGTGCTCCATAGCCCGCCATAACCATTTCTAAAACCACCATATTCCTTGTCGTACTCATTGATAAACTGAATATTATTGGATATTTCTAACCATGGGTTGGGCGAAAAGGTCAGGTTGGCTTTTAGGTTGTAGCGATCCATATCTCCATCGTCTGCAATCTTATTTATGGTTTCTCGATTGTAGACGCGTCCAGAAAGGTAGCCTTTAAGCTTTTCAGATCCACCTGACACGGAGACGTTATGAAAGTTGGAAGGTTGATATTTCTTAAATTGATAGTCATACCAGTCCGTATTATAAAAGAACTTATAAGTGCCATCATTCTGGCGTTCATGAAAGGGTTC
>JASLCA010000235.1 GCA_030146225.1 Sphingobacterium sp.
CTATGCTGCCTTATCTGAGGATGGCATTGCTAATAAAGCGGCCGAACTCATTCTTTTAGAGGCTAAATCGCGCTATTTGGCTGCACATCTTGGTGGTTTGCAAAGTCTAGTTCCTGCACAAGAGCTGGCTGCTGTGCATTCTGAAGCGGCTTCTACGCCCGCAGAGGCTGTAGCGAAGCCTATTGCTAGCAACCCCTATATAGCTCCTATTATTGAGCAGGTGGAAGAAGCAGTAGAACCCGAGTTTAAAGAATCTGCTGCAATGCCTGAAATCAATTTTGCGCAGATTCAGCAGCCCGTTGTGGAGCAAGCTCCTGTAGTAGATCCGAAGGAAGAGCCTGAGGAGAAGCTGGAGGAGTCGTTTATCGCAGCAGTAGCAGCAGCAGAAACTCCGGCAGCAGAAACTCCGGTAGTTGAAACCATCGTACCCGAAACAGCGGCAGCAGTATCCACAGCCTTAACAAGTCCAGCCGAAGCGGCTCCAACGCCAATCGCTGAGGTGCCTGAGCCAGAAGCGAGCCCGAGGATTCAGGAGACTTTTGTACAGCAAGTTATAGAAGCGCCGAAGCAAATTTTTATTGAAGAGCCTGTTAAGGCATCTACACCGACAGCTATTCCTGAGGAGCAGGCTGCCCCAAGTAGACCCTTAACCCTCAATGAAATCCTGCAACAACAGCGCAAAGCGAGTACCGGAACTGGCTATGCCAATACTACTCAGCAGGCAAGCAATCCAGAACGAATAGTGGATTTAAAGCATGCCATTAACTTAAATGATAAGTTGTTGTTTATTAAGGATTTGTTTAATGGGTATTCACTGGCCTATAGTGAGGCTGTAGAGCTTCTGAATCGCTATGCGACCTTTGCCGAGGCAGATGCATTCTTGCAAACGAATTATGCCTTGAAAAACAATTGGCAAGATAAAAATCAAACCGTAGAGAAACTGTATGTGATTCTACGCAAAAAATATATGTAGTATAAGCTGAGATGGTTAAATGGTAAGTATGATTATCATGCCTACGATTTAACCATCTAACTTCTTTAGTCGCTAACCTAGCTAGGCTATATCAAACTTTAACCAATCCTTATCTTCACGCCCATAGACAAAGTATTTTGGCTGAGCGATCTCCGCACAAATTTCTACATCTGCTAGGAAGCTGGATGGAGTTTGAGCAAAGTCAGGCTTTTGGATTATGTATAGCTTGTTATTCTTTAAGGCTGTACTTCTGCTTAAGATAGGATCTTCGAGGATGTTGGTTATCTCACTGTACAAAGCATCATCCGCTTGTATAACACATATTACTGCCGGATCATCCATCTTGTCCGCTAAGGCTCGGCCACCCGCTATAGCTAGGGCATCAATTAATTGTTCATTAAACAAAGGTTCAAATCCCTTTTCTTGCTGAAGTACTAAGACCGAAGGTCGTGCTTCCTGTGGGATAAACTTTAACTTATGTATCAAGATGTTGATCTCTTCATCAAGGTGCTCAGCAGCGGCTGTATTCAGCTCTTCCTGGGCTTGTAGGAGTTGTGTATAGAAGTTTAGTTGTGGCATGCAATGCTTGTTTATCGCGCAAATTTACTGAAGCAAAAGCTAAGAACCTAATTGATACGTTTTAAATAGGGGAGGTATTGGCTAGATTTTGTAAATTGCAGTATAAAATTTAAAATTACAGTTATGTTCGATAAATTGTTTCAAGCACAGCAAAAGGCTGAAGAAGTAAAAAAGCGTCTAGACGGGATTTCTGTTGTTGGAGAGGCTGAAGGTGGAAAGATTAAGGTGATTGCCTCTGCAAATAAGGAGATTCGGGAAATAACCATTGACCCTGCTTTTATGCTGGACTTGGATAAGGAAGAGTTAGAAGAGCTATTGGTGGTGGCTGTAAACAAGGCCTTGGCCCAAGCCGAGAATGTTAGTCAGTCAGAGATGCAGGCTGTTTCCCAAGATCTTATGGGAGGTCTGGGTGGCCTTGGTAATTTGTTTAATAAATAAGATTATATGAAAGCGACATACTATGGTCAATCTTGTGCAGAGTTTGACTTTAATGGAACAAAGGTTCTTATGGACCCTTTTATTCGCGCTAATGCCTTAGCCGAATCTATTGATGTAGGCCGTATACATCCAGATTATATCTTTTTGAGTCATGGGCATATGGACCATGTAGCGGATATGGAGTTTATTCAGAAAAACTCTGGTGCTACGGTTGCTGCAATTGTAGAAACCGCTGCTTGGGTGCGCCGTCAAGGGGTTGCTGATGATAAGGTTATTGAATTTAATTTAGGCGGTACCTTGGATCTCCCCTTTGGACAGGTAAAGATGGTTTACGCCTCCCATACCAATAGTACCCCTGATGGACAATATGGTGGATTCCCGGTAGGCTTTGTCTTCTTTGTAGGCGATAAGCGCATTTACTTTGCAGGTGATACGGGGCTTAGCATGGAGATGAAGCTGCTTGAAGACCTACAGCTAGACTGGGCCTTTCTGCCTATTGGGGGGCATTATACCATGGATGTAGATGATGCAATACGGGCTTCGGGCTTTATCAATTGTAAAAACATTGTGGGCATTCATTATGACACCTTTCCGCCAATTACTATTGACAAGCAGATGGCTATAGATAAGTTCGAAAGACAGTCGATCAACTTGGAGTTGCCTGCTATAGGAGCTAGCATTACGCTTTAGCCCTAGGCTTGTACTGCCTATTGCTTTAGGCTTTGAGAAGGACTTTCTGGCTTGAAAGCCTTAATAAAAGAAGCCGTATCGCTTTTCTTAACTGCGATACGGCTTTTTCAAAGGATTAACGTATAATTATTTCTTTGTCGCTCTATTGATATGGAATTGAACCAAGTCATCAATAGGAGAGCGTAAGATCTTGCCAACTTGCATCCCATATTGGTTTGCTTTCTCCTCCAAAACAGTTCTGAAATTATAGCCTACTGAACCAATACAGTTGAAGGTGTAGGTCTGGTAATCCGGGTAATTGCTTACTAAGTTTTTGAAGAATGCTTCGAAGGCATCATCTACGATTCTACGCGTATATTCGATGTTTACATTGTTGTCATAAACAAACTTGCTGAAGCTTGCACAGAATCTATTTGCCAATGGTTTTGTATACACATTGTCCATGATTTCATCCCCAGTCAACTTGTAGGTGTTGAAGAATGCTTCTTCTACATCTTTGGGCATAAGACCACGTATAAAGTCTGTTAACAATTTTTTTCCAATATAAGATCCACTGCCTTCATCCCCAAGGATATAAGCTGCTGAGTCAATATTGTGTGTGATATCATTTCCATCATAAATACAGGAGTTTGTACCTGTACCTAAGATTGCTGCAAAGCCTGCTTGATCCCCGAGTAAAGCTCTAGCTGCAGCTAAAAGATCGTGTCCTACTTCTACCTGTGCATTAGGGAATACCTTATGCATAGCTACCTCCACAATTTTTGCTTTTTCTCCATTGTGAACGCCAGCACCATAGTAGTTAACTTCGGTGATTTTTTC
>JASLCA010000238.1 GCA_030146225.1 Sphingobacterium sp.
GCATAGAAATGCTCCCAATCCCTACTATTGTAGTATTTCACCAAGTAGGTAGCGGTCTTAGCAACACCTACCGCCTCCCCCTTGTTCTCCTTAATCTGCATCTTAAATACATTTCGCTGCGCAAAGACCGAGCTGCCAAAAAGCAACATCGCGCAGAGCATTATTGATTGAACTATTGTTTTCATATATCAGCACTTTGTTCATATAGACAATCTGAACGCAAATAAGTTTAGCCTTCCACCGCTTTTTCTTTCGTACTGCCTCCAGCAACTACTTGCAAGCCCTCCCTGCCTACTAGCCTGCAGCAGCAATACAAAAAAAGGCATCTGCAACAGCAGATGCCTTTAGGCCTTAATTCATGGGTTTATTCTGACTAGGGTCATCGTAGATCAGGAAAACCTTTCCCTTCTTAATCAACAGCCCCCGGCTAAGCCCTTGCGCTCGATTCACTTTATTCTTAACATTCACCGCATACACAGTCTTGTTATAAAAGGAGCTAACTTCAGGAAAGATAGTATGCCCAACAAAGAGTTGCTTAGCCTGATAAAAATTGAGTAATTGCTGAGCATCTGAAGCAGCGAGAGGATTGTACTTTTCATCCTGATGCACCATCCCCCTATACCAAAGCGGGCCATTGCTTCCAAATATAAACTTTGCAGCAGCAGAAAGCTCCCGCTCCGCTTTAGGCTTAGCAATATAGGCACGTACCGTATCATTAACCATAGGAATACTCCACCTAGCATCCAAGAGCTCCTTGCTCAGGCCAGCATGTACAAATAGCTTATCGCCAATCTTCTCCATGCTATTCCGAGATTGCAGCCATCTTCCCAATTCCATAGCGGTGCTCCAAAGCTGAGGCTGCGGGATGCCCACAGCATCAGCAAAAGCCTGATACTTGCCTTCAGCATATTTGAGATTCCCACGCAGGATCATCTCCTCATGGTTCCCAAAAAGGAAGTGCACCTTGCCCCCAGCGCGGGCTGCCTCCGCTTCCAACTTATAAATAAGCCAGAAAATTGGCAAGACATCCACTCCCCGATCAAAAACATCCCCAATAATAACCAGGTGATTCTTCCCATACGTCCATTCATAGGAATCTCCAACGACCTGCTGCGCTTTAAGCACAGCATACAGCGATTCAAAATCCCCATGAGGATCTGAGAGCACCATAATATCGCCTTTAGACTTGTGCTTCCAGTCCGGTATTTTATGGGCATGCAAGGCTACCTGAAAGCGATGCTGTCCATTATCCGTAGTCACCCAAAAGGGCTCCCTCTTAAAATCCGATACCTGAAGCTTATAGTCCCGTACCTCATAGATTTTCGCCCCTTCCGCGGCATAATGAATATAAGGACCATCATGCTGCCCAAGTGCAGCCTGCTCCTGCGCCAAGGCGATAGGAGCATTCAATAGGCCTAAACCCATACATAGCGTTAAGCCATTGCGGAAAGAACTAAAGTTAAATCTAGAAAGTCTCGAAATAGATCGCTGAAATAAATGCACCATGGTTTAAATTTTAATAACCTTCGTTTTGTTCAATATTCGTATTGGCATCAATCTCAGAACGCGGAATCGCCATAATAATCTTAGGGAAAGTACGGTCAAAAGATTTGGTTTCCGGTCTTAATAAAGGCGAAGAATGCGTAGCACTTTTACGTTCAATACGCAGATTATTACGCATCGCATCAAAAAGGCGATGCCCTTCCCCTACCAATTCCTTACGACGCTCCTCCATAACTCGAGCCAAAGTAACTGTACCCGCAACAGCCTTAGCTGGATTAGCACGCGTCACAATAGCATTTAAGTACTTCAAGGCATTCGTATTATCCCCAAGCTTTGCCGCAGCCTCAGCCGCAATTAAATAAGCTTCCGAGAGACGTAGTACTGGAATATCAGCCTGCTCAGGATTCTCTTTTAATTCCGTGCTACCAGGGTACTTATTTAAATAGAAGAAGTCCTTCTTCTTGCTATCCGTATACTTAGTAATAACCTTTTGACGCACATCATTTACATCCGTATTCAACAAGCTCATATAATCTCCCGAAAGGATAATGTCATTGTAACCCGAGCGCCACATTAGATTCCCAATGCCTTCCTTGCCTGGACCATTTTCCACCTTGTTAATCGCTAATTGAAACAAGATCTCACTGGTAAAATCACTCGCCCATACCGAACTATACTCCTCATTCTTCCAGAGTGTATATTGCCCTTTAGCAGCCGTCTTAGCCTTAATAGCTTCCTCGATCATGCTAGTCACCATCTTATAGGCTTTCAAGTCTTCAGCCGTATACAAATAAGCTCTAGCCAACAATTGCTGTGCCGCAAACTTGTTGATCTTGCCATCATTTCTGGCTGGACTTAACAGTGCAGTAGCCGCTTCAAGATCCGCAATAACCTGTGCATACACCTCTTTAACGGTGTTACGAGCAGGCTTGCTTTCAGGCTTGTGTTTCTCGATCTCAATTGGCACCCCCAAGGAAGCCCCATTGTCAAGCGTATAAG
>JASLCA010000246.1 GCA_030146225.1 Sphingobacterium sp.
CATAAAATATTCGACCTCCAAGGTACTGCAACCTACGCTGCATGTGCAGCTGGCTGTTCAGAAGCACATCATCATGATCAGCATATTCACTTTATCTGCTCGGTCTGCAACTCGGTATATTGCTTGGATGAGATCAGCTTACCAAAGATTAAACTACCGCCTAACTTCAGCATGCAATCGCTAGTTATCAATGCCGTCGGGCTATGTGCCGACTGCCAAAAAGAGGATTAAAGAGCTTGGATTAAAGCTCTTTTCCTACACTTACACTCCCCTTGCCTTCCCAGCACTTCCTTCCAAACAAATGGCAAAAACACCTGCTAAAATATTTGCTAAAAACACATTATTATATTTAGCATATAAAATATAAAACCCTCTATTTAAGACAATAAACTATTATCATAAAAAGTAATTATTAAATCTTTATTTTTTAGCAAAACAGGATTTACAGGGACTCTTAATCGCAATAGCCTTACAATCATTAACTATCAAGGATTTACAATTTAAAATTTTTAGCTATTATTAACATAACAAGCTTTAAATCAGTTATTAAAACATGCTAAACAACAGTATTAAAACAGATCCGTAAAAGCTGCCCGATTTGGAAGCAACAAATCCGAAATCCATGCCCTACATTACTTATTTTTTTCCGTACCTTAGAGCATAGCAAATGCTATCGTATAGCCTGCTAGCCTGATTAGACAGGGTCCGCCATTGCGCTCCCCTCCCCTAGCCCAGCAGCAACTATACAAGCAGCAAACATTACGAAAGAGATACAGATGAAAAAAAAACGCGATAACCCCTACAAAGAAGTCTTAACACAACTCCTTGTTGACATTTTTGAAAAGAACAATAACGTCGCACTGAATTATAAACAGGTAGCGGCAAAACTCAATATAGTGGACGCCGACTCTAAACAGGCGATCGCTGACATCCTTTCTGACGAATCCAAGACCAGCAAATTCGTGCAATCCGAACGCGGCAAATTCAAGCTTCGCCAGTTACAAGTTTATGTCACTGGAAGGGTAGATATGACCGCCGATGGCTCAGCTTATATTATCCCTGATGGGGAACTAGAAAACGACATTTATATTGCCCCGCGTAAACTCCGCCAAGCCCTCCATAAAGACATTGTAAAAGTACATGTCTACGAGCGTGGCCGAGGCCGTAAACGAGAGGGAGAAGTTATAGAGATCTTGCAACGTACCAAGACCGATTTCACAGGAGTAATTAGCAGCGCGAGCAATTACGCCTTCTTTATTCCGGATGACAAAAAGATGCTCCACGACATCTTTATTCCACTTGAAAATCTGAACGGCGCTAAGCCCGGAGAGAAGGTCGTTGTCTCCATAACCGAGTGGCCGAAAAATGCTAAAAACCCAATTGGAGTGGTCAAGGATATTCTGGGTAAAAAAGGAGAAAACAATACCGAGATGAATGCGATCTTAGCGGACTACGGCTTCCCCTTATCCTTCCCTAAAGCAGTGGAAGAAGAAGCAAATAATATCCCCGAAGAAGCGCCAATCGAAGAGATCAAAAAGCGTCGTGACTTCCGGGACACAACCACCTTTACGATTGACCCATTCGATGCCAAAGATTTTGATGATGCGATATCTTTCAAAAAGCTAGCCAATGGAAATTATGAGATCGGCATACACATTGCCGACGTTTCGCATTATGTGATCCCTGGCACAGAGCTCGACAAGGAAGCCTACGAGCGTGCAACCTCGGTCTACTTGGTAGACCGTGTAATACCGATGCTCCCCGAGCGCCTCTCCAATGGGGTCTGCTCTTTGCGTCCCAATGAAGACAAGCTTTGCTTCTCGGCAGTATTTGAAATGGATGATCAAGCCGAGATTCATAGCGAATGGTTTGGTCGCACGGCCATCAACTCCAACAAGCGCTTTGCCTACGAGGATGCACAAGAAATTATTGAAACCAAAGTCGGCGAGTATGCCGAAGAAATTTTAAAGCTTAACGAACTTGCTTATATCTTAAGGGAGCGTAAATTTAAGAATGGCGCAATCAGCTTTGAAAGTGAAGAGGTCAAATTCCATTTGGATGAAAACGGAAAGCCACTCGGCGTATATACAAGAGTCCGCAAAGATGCCCACAAGCTTATCGAAGACTTTATGCTTTTAGCAAACCGTAAGGTAGCCGAGTTTATTGGCAAGCAAGGCAAAGGCAAGAACAAGCCTACCTTTGTGTACCGCTTTCACGACACCCCAAATCCTGAGACCTTAGCAACCTTTTCCCAATTCGCTTCTCGATTTGGCCATAAGCTGACTATTAAGAGCGACAAAGAGACCGCCAGATCGCTTAATGAGCTTATGTTAAACATAGAGGGTAGCAAGGAACAAAACTTGCTTACATCGCTCGCTGTGCGCTCTATGGCCAAAGCCATCTATACCACGAAAAGCACAAGTCATTATGGATTAGCTTTTGACTACTATACGCACTTCACCTCACCCATTCGTCGCTACCCCGATGTTATGGTACATCGTCTCCTTCAATTTTACCTTGATGGTGGCAGCAAGGTGGATGCAGAGAAATATGAGACCATGTCTGAACACTCCTCGCAGATGGAGAAAAAAGCATCCGAGGCAGAACGTGCGTCCATCAAGTACAAGCAGGCTGAATACCTACAAGATCAGGTCGGCATAGAATTTACAGGCATTGTATCTGGAGTGACTGAATGGGGCATGTACGTTGAGATTGAGTCCAACAAGTGCGAAGGCATGGTGCGCCTGCGCGACATCACGGATGACTTCTACACCTTGGACGAGAAAAACTACGCCATTATAGGTCAGCGTAAGAAGAAGAAATACCAGTTGGGAGATGAGGTGCAGATAAAAGTTAAGAAAGTAGATTTAGAGAAAAGACAGATCGACTTTACCCTACTTACCTAATTAGACTCCGGGCTAGGCTTCAAAACCTAGCCCGCATCTTTTAGCCTGTAGCCTCGTTCCAGTAATAACTATCTGGATACATCCGCGCCCCAAAGACAGCTGTCCCTACGCGTACAATGGTTGCGCCCTCGGCTATCGCAATTTCCAGATCCCCACTCATCCCCATAGAAAGCTCCTGCAACTCAACATTTGGAATGGCCAGCGCCATCAACTCCTGCTGTAGATCACGCATACGCTGAAAACAAGCCCGAACCCTTTCCGTATCGGCGCTAAAAAGCCCGATGGTCATCAAGCCCTTAATACGCAGAGCTGGCAAGATAGCCACCCCACGCAACAAGGCCTCTGCCTCCTGGGGATGTACCCCAAACTTACTTTCCTCATCCGAGCTATTGATTTGAATCAGCACATCCAGACTTTTACCCGCCGCAAGCAAGCGCTGATTTAGCTTCTGAGCCACCTCCAAACGGTCCAAAGACTGCAAGCAAGTCAACTCATAGCGCAGCAACTCCTTAATTTTATTGCTTTGTAGATGCCCAATAAAATGATGGTCTGGAGCTAAATCCTGGAGGTCGGCATACTTAGCCTTTAACTCCTGTAGCTTATTTTCAGCGATTAATGTACAGCCCGCCTCCAGCGCAACCCGAATCCGCTCGGCAGACACCGTTTTTGTGGCCAGCAACAGCCGGACCGAATCCAAAGGGCGTCCAGCCGCCAAACAGGCCTGGGCTATACGCTCCTGCACTAGCCTGATATTCGCTTGAATTGTTATCGCATCAATTTCCATCTTCAAATCGATTTTAGAGTTAAATAATATCCAAACTGCCCTTCCAAAGCAAAAGGCCTAATTGCAAGGGACAAGCTGGCATACAAAAATGCAGTTAAAAGACAAGTCCTGCCTCCTCCTGAAAGAAGAAATTATCCTCATCCAGGAAAATAGGCTTTGGGCATAGAAAAAATCCCCTAACTTGTGGCCGTTTTGGATTAGAGAAATAGAAAAGCTTTTTAAGAATAATGAAGACATTGAAAGTTAAAGGATTTGCACTAGCAATCCTAGCCGCTGTATTATGGGGAGTATCAGGCAGCATGGGGCAATTCCTCTTTCAAGAAAGAGACATTAATGTAGAGTGGTTAATTACCGTAAGACTATTGAGCACCGGCATCTGCTTCCTGCTCTACGCCGCTATTTTTGAAAAAGTGAATATCTTTTCCATCTGGAAAGAAAGAAAAGACGCCATACAACTACTCGTTTTCAGTATTGCAGGCATGCTCGCTGTTCAATACACCTATTTCGCCGCTATCAAACACTCCAATGCCGCCACAGCCACTGTGCTACAATACTCAGGTCCCGTTATGATTGCCATTTATCTGGCTTGGAAAAACAGAAAATGGCCTAGCAGCATTGAACTTTTAGCTATTCTACTCGCCATTACCGGCACATTCCTTCTGGTCACTCATGGAGACATCCACAGCCTAAACATATCTCCACTAGCCTTGTTTCTGGGTCTTTCGGCCGCAGTCACCTTGGCCATCTACACCCTACAGCCACTTCGCTTGCTAGCTCGACACAGATCCACCTTAGTCATCGGCTGGGGAATGCTCGTTGGCGGATTGGTAATGAGTTGTTTCAAGGCTCCCTGGTCAGTATCAGGACAATGGGATAGCTACAGCTATTTATTTATTAGTTTGATTATTGTCTTTGGCACCTTAATCCCCTTTTATGCCTATGTGAATGCTGTCAAGCTAATTGGTGGACAAAAGGCTAGCCTTCTAGCATCTGCGGAACCTTTATCGGCCACAGTACTGGCCGTTTACTGGCTGAACACCCCCTTTTCAACCCTAGACTGGATCGGCAGCTTTTGCATTATCTTTACCGTTGGCCTCTTAACCCTTAGCAAGACAAAGTAAACAGCTAAACCTGAGCTAGGCTGGCTATTCTTTTATAAATAGCACGCACCTCCACCGTACCACCCACAAGAAAAACAGGAATACTTCGCGCAAGACTGACTGCCTCGCCTAAGTCTATGACGCGGAGTAGGACACCCCCCGATACAAACTCCTTGACCTCCGCATAAGGTCCATCCGTCTGCTCCTGCACCGAATGTAGCGTCTTTGCATAGTCCGCAAAGAACAAGAAGCTGTTCCCAGGGGTACCAATTTTGTGCTGGGCAGGAATACCCGACAGCCAGTTCATCCGTCCATGCAGCTGCTCGGGGGCAGGCCGAAAATCTGCAAACTCATAGGCCATAAGCGCATAGCAAGCAAATCCACATTAATCCTGCCTACTCAGGCTTAACAAGACAAAAGTCTCCCCCCTTCCCTATTGTTTTTTTGTTTTTACGCATAAAATAGCTGATATTCGATGTAGAAACGGCCAACCAGCGACTTTCAAACAGCATGCATTACCTTAACCGAAGACAGGCGAACTATTTTCTGACGCACAGCAAAAAACCATTTATAGTGGTGCGCACAGCACCCTATACATTAGGGCTTAGCAGCATGCTGCTAAGCCAAACAGTTCTGAATAAGAAAGTATTCGTCTCAGCATATATTAAAATAAATGAGACTACCTAAGCTACTAATCACTGCCGCGCTCCTATGCGCAGCAACTGCGCAAGCACAACAAAAAAAGCCCAATATTGTATTGATCATGGCTGATGACCTCGGTATTGGAGACCTAGGCTCCTATGGTCAAAAAATCATACAAACCCCAAATCTAGATAGACTGGGACAGCAGGGCCTACGCTTTGACAACTTTTATTCCGGAACCTCCGTTTGCGCCCCGTCCCGTTCCGCACTAATGACCGGACAACATACCGGACACACCCATATCCGAGGCAATAAAGAAATTGAACCCGAAGGTCAAGAACCTTTAGCTGATTCTGTACGCACCATCGCCATGAACTTGCAAGAAGCAGGCTATGTGACAGCCGCTTTTGGAAAATGGGGATTAGGCATGGTCGGCAGCACAGGCTCCCCAAACCGCAAAGGCTTTGATGAATTTTACGGCTATATCTGTCAGCGGCAATCGCATCGCTACTACCCAACACATCTCTGGCATAATGCGGAACGCATTATCCTCCAAGGCAATGACCTTAGCCATAAGGTACATTATGCGCCAAGCCTGATACAGGAGAAAACTTTACAATTTATTGAGGACAACAAAGACAAACCCTTTTTCCTATTCGTCCCCACCGTACTCCCACATGCAGAACTAGCAGGCCCCGAAGACAGCTTTTTCAAAAGATATGAGCAATCATTTATTGAAAAAGCACATCAGGGCAATGACTACGGACCAAAAGCCACCGTTAGCGGCTACGCCTCAGTAGATAAGCCAAGAGCGACCTATGCCGCCATGGTTAGCCGCCTGGATCAATACGTAGGCGAAATCTTAGCAAAACTCGACGAGCACGGACTTACCGAAAACAGCATCATTATCTTCACAAGCGATAACGGAGCACATCGAGAAGGCGGAGCCGACCCGGAGTACTTCAATAGCACGATGGGCTTAAGGGGATTCAAAAGAGAGCTCTATGAAGGCGGAATTAGAACCCCATTTATTGTAAGCTGGCCAGCGCAAATCAAAGCCTCAACCACAACGACACATACTGCTGCCTTTTGGGACATTATGCCAACCTTGCAAGAATTAGCCGGCAGCAAGCCAAAAGGCTATACAGATGGCATATCCTTCCTCCCAACCCTAATACATAAAGGAAAGCAGAAAAAACATGAGTACCTGTATTGGGAATTCCATGAAGACGGAGGTAGACAAGCGGTAAGACATAACAATTGGAAGCTCATTAAGCAAAAAGTAAAAAACCCAGCACTAACCAGCATTGAGCTTTATGATTTATCCAAAGACCCAGCAGAACAGACAAACTTGGCTCAACAAGAACCAGCAATTACAAAAAAACTATTGAAATATATAGCAGAAGCACATACCGAAAACAGCATCTTCCCCCTGCTGAAATAAATCAAGCCCGGGCCCCAACTTAAAGTACGAGACCTGCAGAAAGAAACTGCAGCTCTCGTGCATTTAATTGAGCAGTTCTCACAAGTAAAAAAAACACCAACGCTTTCTTATCCTACATCAATGCGGAGGCAGGCGCACTGCCTTACTTTTGTAGTATATTAAATGAAAGAAAACATGTCAAACACAAAACACATAGAAAAAATCGTAGCGCCAAGAGCGCCACATTTCGTTGGAGATGGCTTCCGGGTACATAACTTTATTCCAAGCACAGATCCCATGGGCGCAAAGCGAATGGACCCTTTTATCCTATTGGATTATAATTCAAAATTCTATTTCCCTCCGACCGACAAGCCTAGAGGAGTCAGTGTACACCCACATAGAGGCTTTGAGACCGTCACAATCGCCTACAAAGGCGCTGTAGCACATCATGACAGCACAGGCAATAGCGGCCTGATCGGAGAAGGGGATGTACAATGGATGACCGCAGCATCAGGCATCTTGCACAAGGAATTTCATGAGGAAAACTTCAGCAAACAAGGTGGAGACTTCCATATGGTACAACTTTGGGTCAATCTACCTGCAAAAGACAAGATGTCCGCCCCAAAGTATCAGGCCATTACAAATGCTGAAATTGCAAAACATGAATTGGACAACAAGGCTGGCTTTATCGAAGTCATTGCAGGCGAGTACCAAGGCACAAAAGGCAGCGCAAGCACCTTCTCCCCCATGCAGGTCATGAACGTGCACCTAAACAAGGATGGGCAGGCCGACTTTGATCTACCCGCAAATTACAATACTGCATTGTTGGTGGTAGCAGGTAGCATTCAAGTCAATGACATAGAGCAGGTCCCTACAGATCACTTTGCTTACTTCAGCAATACGGGTAGTCAATTTAGGCTTAAAGCTACTGAGGACGCCATTGTACTGCTTTTAAGCGGTGAGCCCTTGGCCGAACCTATTGTATCTCATGGCCCCTTTGTTATGAATAGCCATGCAGAGATTATGCAAGCTGTAGACGATTACAACAATGGCAGCTTTGGCAGCTTAGCCGAGTAGATATAGATTAAAAAAAACTATCCTGAAGAAATAAGGTTTTATACTAAAAAAAGA
>JASLCA010000260.1 GCA_030146225.1 Sphingobacterium sp.
AGATCCAGTATAAGTTTTTTGTCCCACCCCTTTGGCTGTGGCTTGATCATCATTGAAACTTCCAGATGCATAAAAAGTAGTTTTTTCATCTCCACCTGAGATGCTCAAATTATACCTTTGGGATAAGGAGTTTCTAAAAAGATGTTCGAACCAATCGGTATTGACCGACTCCAATTCACGAACCTTATCTTCGAATTGAAGCCAAGTAATTTTATTGTCATTGGCATCAATAAAATGGCGTTCAAAATCAGAGACTGTACCATACTCACCTGGTCTTGGGCTATTCGCATTAAATAAATTTCTATTGATCATCTCTAAATTAACGTCAATACGCTCTTTAGAGTTCATCATATTTGCATCCGTAATACGAGGTCTTTCACCCATCGAAAGCGTACTAGATAGGTTGATGCGGGTCTTGCCTGCCTTTCCTTTTTTGGAAGTAATAACAATAACCCCATTGGCAGCTCGAGTACCATAAATTGCCGTGGCAGCAGCATCCTTCAATACATTGATACTTTCAATATCATCCACGTTAACACCTCCGATACCAGAAGCGATCAGGTTTCTGTTGGTCATAATATCATCGACAGACACATTGACTGCATCGTCTAAAATAATACCATCCACAACCCATAAAGGCTGTACATTACCACTTAAGGCTGCAGTCCCACGTATACGAATCTGTGGCATAGCACCTGGTGCTCCAGAAGTACTCATCACGGTCATTCCAGGAACCTGTCCTTGCAAAAGCTTGTCGATATTGGGTTGAAAAATAGTCTCTAACTGCTCCATATTCACCGTAGCAATTGAACCTGTCAAAGATTTCTTCTTCAGATTCTGATAGCCAGTTACAACTACATCATTCAATTGGTTATCGGTAGGGGTCATCCGGACATCCACCCATACTTTTCCTTGTGTAGGGACAGTAAGCTGCTCATAACCTACACATTTACAGACTATGGAAGTATTTAAATCTTCCACAGTAAGGGTAAAGCTACCATCCATATCTGTGGCTACAGAGTTTTTTGGATTGTTCTTTTCACTGATAGTAATTCCAGACATAGGCTTCCCTTGATAGTCCATTACACGCCCTTGTATACGCTTCTTTTGTTGTTTGCTGGACGCAGGCTTAGCGGTAATAACTACCGTCTTGTTATCAATGGTATACTGTAAGTCCTGATTTGCTAGGCAATAATCCAAAACATCTCGGATATTAGCATTTTCCATATTCAAGTCTATAACTGTATTGGACTTCACCAAAGATTCATTGTAGAAAAAATCACAGTTACACTGTCTTTTAATTTCATTAAATACCTTTGAAAGGGTAATTCCATTTTTCTTAATGGTCACTTTTTGGGCAAATGCCGCCATAGAGAGCTGTGCACATGCCAGTGCCAGCAATAAGATTATTGTGCGTTTCCCCAAGATGATCTTTTTGAGAGTCAACTTGGCATTAAATAAGTTCATTTGAGTTCTGTTAGTAATTCATTAATCATGGTAGAACGCTATGATGCACATAGCAGTAGGTTAGTCAGTGTTTTTTAGTAGCGTTACATCATAAGTATAACCCTCCTTTCCTGTATCCCAGAGGGAATAATTTGATATTTAATTTGTCCAGTCCGTTTAAGGATTTCTAATACTTCCTCCAAACTTTTCTTACGCGAGATCATTCCTGTAAAACTTCCAAGGCCAGAACGACCTATTACCCTCACCTCAACCCCATACCAACGAGATAGCTCTTCGGCAATATCGCCTAGCGCAGCATCAAAGAAGGCAAATTCTTGTTTGCGCCAAGCTTTAACCTCATTGAAGTCCACAGCTCCTGTAGTCATCGATGCATAATTTGCAGCTAATATGCTGCACTCACCCGGCATCAGGATCTTCATATGTCTGGCAGAACGGACTTCAACCTGTCCTTCCAACAATGTCGTAACGGTCTTACTGTCCTTATAGGCTTTTACATTAAAATGTGTCCCTAGAACTTTTACCTGTTGCCCCTGTGACTCGACCACAAATGGCTTCTCCCGATCATGCATGACTTCAAAGTAGGCTTCACCTTCTAATTTAACTAGGCGGGTATTCCCAATAAAATTCACGTCATACTCCAGCTTTGTATCCGCATTTAGCCATACCTTTGTGCCATCAGTAAGTAGCAAGACGGCTGTCTTACCAAAGGGCACATTAACTCGCTGTACCAAGGCTTGCTTTGCCGCCGCTTGTTCTTTTAGCTCATAAAGCGCTAAACCATCTTCATTGGCTGTAGAGGCATACTGCTCGCTCATACTATCAGACAAGTTTATAACTTCTCCGGATGGCAAGGTTAAAGTAATACCTTCTGGACCATTAGCTGAAGAAGAAGGCTGATTAACGAGCTGTTCAACGACTAAAGGGGAAGGGCTTTCAAATTTATATGCTTGATAACCGAAATAAGACAACAGCATAATTGATGCGGCTGCCACCCAAGCCCATGGCTTTTGGTAGATCGCGACGATTTTAGAATCTTTAGGGGGAAATATTTCTGCAGCAATGACTGCATATTGCGCATTCGACAAGTCTTGGATACCTGCTATACGATCCTCAGGAGCTAGCTCCAGCAGCATCTCCTTGTCCAACAAATCCACCAACTCAGCATGAAATGTTGGGTCGGCAAATTTTGAAAGCAAATATACTGCTTCATCAGGACTGCAATGGCCAGTCTTGTAACGCTCAAAAAGGTCTTCTATTTTATACATAATTTAGTGATAAGAAACCTGGTTCCCCTGCTTCCTATACCTAATACGTAGCAGTAGACCAAAGTCTATGCTCTAAAAATATTTTTTTTGTCTTTTAGGTAAAATGAACTTTAAGCCGTACACAAGCTATTTGAAATAGTTTAAAAGAAGGAGTAGGAATACAAACAGCTTTTCCCCTAACTCCTGCTTTAGAAACCGCATCGCTTTGGCCATATGGTCTTTTACGGTACCAATGGAGATCCCCTGCATACTAGCGACCTCTTCATAGCTTTTGCCTTGCATCTTACAGAGTAGAAATATTTCTTTACGCTTTTTGGGTAAAAGCGAAATTGCTGCTGAAAGTGCTTCTGACATATTTTCTAAATTGTCAGTAGGCTCGTCAATCTCATAAAAAAGTGTGGCTTGCAGCAATAAAGCCTTTTTAATAGCTTCGTTCGAAGCCGATTTCCTGAAGTAATCAACAACCAAATTTCTTGCAATCTTATACAACAAGGGCCAAATACCATCCTTAACTCTTATTTTGGCCCTATATTCCCACAGTTTAACAAAAGCAACTTGATGAATGTCCAAGGCACTTTCTTCATCAGGCAATAAATGCATAAGCTTTTGCAGCAATAAAGGAGAATAGGCTGCATAAATCTTGGAAAATGCGGTACTATCACCTTCAATAAGAAGTAGCGACAAGGCTTCCACATCTAATTCATCCTTTTTCGACATTGTCAATACAGCAGTTGGGTTATTTTATAGGTCCAAGCATAGGCACTAATTGATGCACATTATCTTGGTGTTTTTCAGAGCCCTAAATTAGAAATAAACTTTGAATTAGAAATTACAGACTTGAATTAATGCTGTCACAAGTTTTCTGCTGACAATTTAGTCTTGAAACTGCATCCATTGCTATTTGCAATAAGATTAAAGATGGAAACAAAAAAGCAAAGGGGGCTATTCATATAAAATAACCCCCTTTAACTTTAAAAATAACACTAATATTTATTCTTCAATATCCCACCATACTGGTGCAGAAATAATAGTCCGAGCAGCAGCTTCAGGATTTGAAGCCAACCAGTTGTCAGAGTTATAATTCCTTTCATGGCTACAATGTTGTATTCTACGTGGCCAATAACGCGGATTATTTGGGTCAGAAGAAGGATAACACTCAGCTGCAGCAGAGTTGAATTCGAAAGGCCTGCCAAAATCAGGATAAACAATTCCAAATTTCGGATGTGGCGTAGAATAATTAAACCTACGCATGTCATTCCAATTCTGCATCGTTAAAGACATTGCAATCTGTTTCTGCTGCATAATCTTAGCCATCGTCAATTCTCCTGGCGATTGCGCAACAGCGGCACTACTTAAGAATGTAGAAATTTCAGTTTCGGATATTTTCTGTTTACCAAATACCGTTTGGTCGTAGGTAGACAGCTTTTTATTCATAGCCTCCATATGCGCTCGAATGCCATTCTTATAAGCAGTCAATGCTCCTCCAGCATCACCTTTCCTAAAAAGAACCTCTGCACGTATAAAACACATTTCATGGTATGCAAGTAAGTGCGCTGGAGCATCTGCTCTTATGTAAAAACTTCCTGTTGAATTGACATTTATGGCAGCAGCATTATAACTAGGATTATCGATTGTCATTCCATTATATCGGAAAGCTAAATAGCGATCATTCTTATTGTCTGGCATATCCTTAATCCAATCCAATCGATCCGAGTACACAGATATATACACAGAGTCACCTTGACGTGCTGGAGTTACGTTGGTTGTAAACCATCTATTAGTAAAGGCTGCTTGTGCACGCTGAGCTGCAGTAGCACGTGTATATCCAGAGGGATGGGTAGAGGCAGCATCCTTTCTAGCAGCCATTATTTCATAGGCTACAGGTCCGCTTTTGGTACGAATATCAGATTTAATCATATCCACACCCTTAGATAAACGCCATTCCTTTACCCCAGTTGTACTATTATAAAATTCTGCACTTGGAATAATCCTTGTCGCTCTTGGATCAACCACAGCAGATCCTCCTGTATAGTCATTCGTCAACAAATCCGTATACCATTTGGTCATCCTATTTCCTGTAGCACCTAAATTGCTAAATTGCATTGAACTAACGATACCTGATATATTTGATGCCTCTGTATTGATAGCTTCCATAGTAGTATTGTCGCCTATAGACAATGGCGCTTTATCCAGCGCAGCTAAAATAGCATCAGGATCATAAAATGATTTTTTTGATAAATTATTTAACCACCGCGCTTTTAGACCATATGCTAATTTTAACCATTTTTGATTATCACCAGCATGCCAAATATCACCTCCAGAAAGCGGCGTAGCAGTTGGCGGCTGAACTTTGGAGAGATTTTCAATAGCCTGATCCAACATATCCATTGAGCCATAAAATATTGTTTTACCATCATCATAAGCAGGTGAAATATTAGCTGTTAAAGCTTCTGTATATGGCATTTCCCCATACAAATCTAACATGAGCATAAACCCCCATGCATGAATCAGCTGTGCTGCTCCAACATAGTGCCATGCCTCTTCATCCGTTGCTTTACGTATCATTGGCTCCAAGTTTCCTGCAGTGTATACAAACCAGGCTTGGTATGGCCAAGTGGTTGATGCCAAAGGAAAATCCCATCTCGCAATTAAGTCATTATTAGTAGATCCTGATATTTTTGTAATATTCTGAGTCATCCAAGACGCTCTTGTTCCTGAAGATTCATAAGCGTCTACAAACTGCATCTGAATAGAGCGTAGTCGCAAATCTGGGCTAGGAACATCCTCATTAGCTTGACTTGGATTGTCATTGATATCCAGCCACTTGCTACATGAAGATAAATTAAGCATGAGCAGAGCTCCTAGTATATAAGCTAAATTTTTCATGTTTACTTTTTAAAAAGTTAAATTAAGTCCAAATGATACACCTGATAAAGCTGGAATACCATTATAATCAATACCTACGGAACTTGAGCCGATAGCTCCCGATCCAGCAGC
>JASLCA010000123.1 GCA_030146225.1 Sphingobacterium sp.
CCATCAGGTAAAAAAACTGGACCTTCTGGAAAGTTGATGCCTGTAGCCAGGGTATGAATAGGCAAAATATTTTCTTTCATTTATTTTAAGTTTTATTATAAAAGTATACAAATATATTCTAATTTAGTATACATAATAACTAATCGATTGGGCTTCTTATTCTTTCAACCGGAATATGTGCCTATCAAGGACAGGCCTAGCCTTCCTTAACTTTAAATATATAAACATAAATTAATTATCTATGACATCATGGGAACAATCGGCCAGTGTATTGCTGGAAAATGAAAACTGGATACCTGGCGGAATCGTATCGTTAAATAGAAAGTGTGATCCTAACATCTGCTTTGTGCGCGGTAAAGGAAGTCGAGTGGAAGATGCGGATGGGAATAGCTACATAGATTACCAGGCTGGTTTTGCGGCTTCTTTCCTCGGACATAATGACCCAGATGTAAATGCTGCTGTACAACAGACCTTGTCTGAAGATCAGTTGCTGATGGGAGCCGGTCCCACCTTGCTGGAAGGCGAGTTTGCCAAGCTTTTCTGTGCTGCGGTACCTAGTGTAGACAGCATTCAAATCACAACGACAGGCTCTGAGGCAACCTATCATGCGATCCGAATAGCGCGTGCAGCAACCAAAAGAGAGCATATTATTGTTATGCAAGGCGGCTATAATGGCTGGCATAATGATGTGGCTTGTAATGTGATTAGTAGCTTGGCAGACATTGGACCTTATGTTAGTCCGGGTGAATATCCCTATGATGCAGCCTCTGCTGGGGTTCCCCAAGGACATAGTGCGCTGGTACATGTCGTCAACTACAATGACTTAACTTCTGTCGCATATGTTGCTAAGCGCTATCCAATTGCCTGTATTATCTTAGAGCCTATGCTACAAAATGTGGGCATTGTAAAGCCCTTGCCAGGCTACTTAGAAGGCTTACGTCAATTGGCTGATGAGCTTGGCTTCCTGCTAATATTTGACGAGGTTAAGACCGGCTTTCGCCATGCCCTAGGGGGCTATCAGGCAATTGCTGGGGTGCAAGCCGATCTATCTACCTATGGCAAAGCATTGGCTAATGGTTATCCAGTTGGGGTAATTGCTGGCAAGAAAAAATATATGGATTATTTTGTAGATCCTAAGAAGGAAAATCGTGTCATGATTGCGGGGACTTACAATGCTTTCCCACTGACTACCAGCGCGGCTATAGCTACCTTGAAAAAGCTAGCTGATCCAGCTGTAGATGTATATGGTCATGTCTATAAGCTTGGAGACATTTTAGAGGCTGGTCTAAAAGATATTTTTTCTAAATTAGGCCGACCGTTTTACATTGCGCGACAAGGGTCGGCATTTTGCACCTATTTTATGGATCATCAGCCTGTACATTTCCATGATATTTTGGCTAATCATGATTTTGAATTTGATACAAAATATCGACGGAAGTTGATTGAAAAAGGAATCTTCAATTTCCCAGCCGCTATTAAGCAAGGCAGTATTTCCTTTGCGCATAGCGAAGAGGATATTGCTATTACCTTGGAGCAGACAGCAGCAGCGGTTAAGGAAATCTAAATAGGATATTAGTATGAAAATTACGGCAATAGAAACTCACGTGTGTCATGCACGTATGCGGAACTGGATTTTTGTGAAGGTTATCACAGATCAACCTGGCTTGTGGGGTTGGGGAGAAGCAACCCTAGAGTGGCATACCCAAAGTGTAGTAGGGGCAATTAAAGATATATCACAACTCCTGATTGGGGAGGATCCTAGACGAATAGAACACCTTTGGCAGATGATGTATAGACAGCACTTCTGGCATGGCAACGGAATAGTCCGCGGAACGGCAATTAGTGGGATTGACATCGCGCTTTGGGATATTCTAGGCAAGATTCACGGGGTACCCTGTCATGAGTTATGGGGCGGAAGAGTTCGGGATCATATACGCTTATACTGTCACCTCGGGGGCGGTAAGATGGAAGACTTCTACGAGACCGCGCCAGGTGATGCAAAGCGCTTTGGCGACCTTGCACTTCAGGCGGTGGAAGAGGGCTTTACCGCCTTTAAATCTATGGCTGTCCCTGAGACCATGTCCTTAGAAGGCCTGAAGCCCGTAAAATATGCGGAAGCCTGTGTACGCGCGATGCGCGACGCCGTTGGTGATGAAATCGACATTATGGTAGACTGTCACGCACGTCCTTCCCCAAGGATGGGAATGTTGTTTGCAAAAGCCTTGGAGCCCTATGGCCTTTACTTTTTTGAAGAGCCTTGTTGGCCAGAGAGCATGGAAGATATTGCCCTTATACAACGCGCAGTACAGACCCCAATAGCATCCGGAGAACGCTTGATCGGGCTTCATGCCTTTCGGGATATGCTAGAGAAAAGAGCAGTCTCGGTGATTCAACCTGATATTACACATTGCGGAGGCTTAAGTGAGGCGCGCAAGATTGCGGCCTTAGCAGATGCCTATAGGGTATCCATGGCGCCCCATAATCCACAGGGACCAGTAAGCACTGCAGCCTCTATAGAACTAGGCTTTGCTACACCATCCTATATTATATGTGAAAGTGTGCACAATGATGTGGCTTGGCGAGAGGATGTGGTTTCTGAAGGCTTTACTGTACAGAAGGAAGGCCGGATTGTCTTGCCCAATAAGCGTCCTGGATTAGGGATTGAGATCAACGAAGAAGAGGTGAAGAAACATCCTTTTCAACAAGAGATTTTGCAACGCACCTTTTACAAGGATGGAAGTATTGGAGACTGGTAAGCTATAGTTAAGAAAAGAATGAGCACAGAGAAAGCATTATATGACAAGCAAGTCATTCTAATTACAGGCGCATTAGGAGATATTGGGATGTGCATTGCGCAGCAGTTTGCTGCGCAGGGCGCTACCCTGGCCTTGTCAGATCGGTATCCTGCACAGCAGGCTATGGAAATACTTCGTAAGGTAGATCTGCCAGCGGCAAACTATCGCTATCATCAGGTCGATGTAACAGACTTCGATCAGGTAAAGGGTTGGATGGATGCCATTAGCCAGGAATTTGGGGCCTACCATATTGTCGTAGCGAATGCGGCAACAGTTACGCTCAAAGGTTATCAAAGCTTGACTCCACAGGAATGGTCCAATGAGTTAAGGGTAAATCTGGACGGCTCCTTTTTTGTTGCAAATTATGCGGCCAACTTCTTTGTGGAGCAGCAGATTGCTGGAAATATAGTCTTTATGGGGAGCTGGGCAGCACATGCAGTGCATCAGAATCTACCTGCCTACAGCGTTTCAAAGGCTGCTATTCGCATGCTTTGTCAGTCTATGGCCTTGGAATTCGCTCCCTATGGCATTCGTGTAAATGAGTTAGCACCTGGCTTTGTAAATGCAGGCTTAAGCAAGGTCGTATGGGCAGAAACCCCTGGACAGATTGAGAAAGCACGCCTGCAAGTACCTGTTAAGGCCATTATCGAAGCGGATGAGGTTGCCCTACAAGTACTCTGGATCTGTAACCCAAGCAATCGACACCTTACCGGCAGTACACTCTTAATGGATGGCGGACTTTCCTTAATCAGACCCTAATCAAATGGCTAAACTAACCAATCAGCAAGCAGCTTGCAGCCTATACTACGCTGTAGTTGAAGAGAATATTACACCGCCACTGGGCATTTATGCGCGCAACTGGGGCGCCGCTGCATTTGATAATGCGCAAGGCTTGCACAAACCCTTAATGATGCAGTGCTTAGTGACAGGAGATTCTAGCGGTAAGATCCAGCAAGTACTGTTTACGGCCGACCTGGGCTGGTGGAAAAACAGTGCCGATGAAAGCTTTTTACGACAAAGTCTATTGACTACTTTTCAGCTAGCGGAATCGCAGTTGTTGTTTTGTCTATCCCATACCCATGCTGGGCCAAGTATCTGTAGTAAGGATCAGGATAGGCCAGGAGGCGAATATATTGTGCCTTACTTAGCCTTCTTATTGGAAAGAGCCACCGCCATGCTGGCAAAAGCATCCCAAAATATGCAGGCTGGTAATATAGTGTGGGCTTATGGGCGTTGTGACTTGGCTAGTAAGCGTGATTTGCAGGTTAATAATGAATATTTAGTCGGATACAACCCTGCCGAATTAGCTGATGACACATTAGCCGTAGGCTTGCTTCGCTCTGAGGCCGGAATCCCAAAGGCAGTTTTAGTTAACTATGCCTGCCATCCGACTACATTTGCACATAACAACACCCTGCTTTCACCTGATTATATAGGTGCGATGCGAGAGGTGATTCGCGCAGAGTTGCAGGTGCCATCTATGTTCCTACAAGGCGCTTCAGGAGACTTAGCACCTCAAGAACAGTATGTTTCAGATCCAGCCATCGTAGATCGGCATGGGCGAAAGTTGGGGTATGCAGTGCTCGCTATCTTGGCTGGGCTTCGGCCTGCGGGAGCTGCTTTAGAATTTGCGGAAGCCCTGCCATCAGGCGCCCCCTTAGCCATCTGGGAACGGCAGCAAGGAGCAATCAGCAAGTTCCTGTACAGCGGTAGTTTCAAGGTGCCTGTACCCTATAAAAAGCTTCCATCCCTAGTGGAGATTGAACAGGAGTATGCACAAGCTACAGACCGTGTATTAAAAGACCGTATTTGGCGGAAACTAAATACACGTCAGGTTATTGGTGAAGCGCATAGCGCTCAACTTCCCTTATGGATATGGCAAATGGGGGATGCCATCCTTGTAGCACAACCCAATGAAACCTATTCTGATTTTCAATTAGCGCTGCGCGCATCCTTTCCAAATAAAATAATACTGGTCATTAATATTGCTAATGGCTATGTAGGCTACCTGCCGCCAGCGGACTTATACAATAACGATATGTATGCTGTCTGGCAAACCCCTTTTGCTGCGGGTGCATTAGAAAAATTAACCATAGCAGCAAAGGAGCTTATCGTTAAACATTGTAACCATGAAACTCGAATTAATTGATATAAGTATTTTTGCGGTATACATCTTGGGCATTGTTTTCCTAGGCTTGTATGCTGCACGAAAAGGAAGCAGCTCAAAACGAGACTACTTCCTAGCTGGGGATAAGCTACCTTGGTGGATGATAGGAGGCAGTATTATCGCTGCCAACATCAGTAGTCATCATCTGGTAGGGGCGATGGGCGCCGCCTACAGCAGAGGCTTTGTCGCAATAACTTTGGAATGGGGAGCTATCTTAATCGGCTTCAATGCCCTTCTTTGGATCTTTCTACCCTTCTATTTGCGAAATGGCTTTTATACCATACCCGAATATCTTCAACGCAGATTTGGGGCGGCCACTCGGGCCTTGTATGCCATACTTATCCTATTGACCTATGTATTTGTAGAAATAGGAGCCGTACTATTTCTTGGAGCACTCTCGCTACATGCCTTGTTTGGGGTTCCTATATTGTATAGCATTATTGGCTTAGCCATCATCACCGGCCTGTACACGGTATTGGGGGGCTTACGCGCTGTTATATGGACAGAGATGGTACAGTTAGTTGTCCTGGTAATGGGCGGAATTGTATTGACCTTTGCGACAGTAAAAGCAGCTGGGGGCTTTGAAGCCGTTGTAGAATCTTCGAAAAGTTGGAAGATGTTTTATCCAGCTTCGGATCCAGACTTCCCTTGGACAATGTACCTAGGAGGTCTGCTCTGCATAAGTGTATTTTATTGTGCGACCAACCAGTTTATTGTACAGCGGGTATTGGCTGCCAAAAATGAATGGCATGGACGGATGGGGGTTATCTTTGGAGACTTTCTAAAGTTTCTAGTACCCTTAATTATTACGATCCCAGCCTTGGTGGCACCGGTATTTATACCCAAGTTGGAAAAGCCTGATTTACTTTTCGCAACCCTAGTCGAGCAACTATTACCCAAAGGCTTAATCGGGCTAGTAATGGCGGGCTTAATCTCTGCGATAATGTCGCATATATCTGGAGCAATAAACTCCTGTACCACCATCCTTACGGTAGATATCTATCAAGAACACATCAATAAAAATGCAACTGACGCGCAAGCAATACGCTTTGGCAAATGGTCAGGGGTCGTTATTATTACGGTTGGTATTTTAAGCTCTATTCTATTGATCGGCTATTCAGACAAGCCCGTATTCTTATACCTAATGAATTTGTATGGTCTTTTCACACCCGGAATCGCAACAATGTTCCTAATGGGAATCTTTTGGAAGGGCACCACCGCCAAAGGCGCACTTGTGGCCGGCTTGATTACCATCCCATTATCCTTGTTAATAGAATTTATATTTCCGACCATGCCCTTCTTTAACCGTACAGGAATCGTATTTTGGACCTGTATGTTATCCTGTTTTGTTGTGAGCTTATTTACTAAGCCCGCGACAGCCATACAACTGGAAGGTTTGATATGGGATAAGGAAAGCTTAAAATTGCCAGCAGAAGAGCGTAAAAATTATAGAGGTCTCAAAAATCCAACCCTTTGGTGGGCTTTGATTACCGCAATGGTTTTGTACTTTTATGTGAGATACTTTTAAATTATGCAGAAAGACCTAATAACTCAATTAGTACAGGATGTACGTGAAGAGGTAGTTGCCCTAAGGCGGCATCTGCATGCGCATCCCGAACTCTCATTCAAAGAGTTTCAGACGGCCTTATTTATTCAGGAAACCTTAACAAGCTGGGGAATCCCCTGGAAGACAATTGCCGGCACAGGCGTGTTGGTTGAGATAAAGGGGCTTGCTGGAACTAGTGATCGCTGTGTTGCGCTACGTGCAGATATGGATGCATTGCCTATATTGGAGCAGTCAGGGCTAGCCTATGCCTCCCAAAATGAAGGGGTAATGCATGCCTGTGGACATGACTTTCATACTGCAAATCTATTGGGCGTCTGTAAAATACTGCAAGGCTTGAGCAATCAATTTTCAGGCAGTATACTATTTGTCTTTCAACCTGCCGAGGAGAAAATCCCGGGAGGGGCATCTGCCGTCTTAAAAGACCCAATATTTGCAGCCTACAAAGATCGAATTTCAGCTATGCTTGGCTTGCATGTAAGCCCAAAACTAGCTAGCGGAAAGCTAGCCGTATGCTCCGGCAGGTTTATGGCTTCCAGTGATGAGCTATATATACGTATAAAAGGAAGGGGAGGACATGCCGCAGAACCCCATATGTTAATAGATCCAGTAGCCATCTCGGCACAGCTAATTACAACCTTACAGCAGTTGGTTAGCCGCTATGCTGATCCAAAGATTCCTTCCGTACTTAGCTTTGGTAAGGTAATTGCTAATGGTGCCGCCAATATTATCCCAGATGAGGTTTATATAGAAGGCACCTTTCGCACCTTAGACGAAGCATGGCGCAGCAAGGCATTAGAGCGAATAGAAGCGACTATTCGACAGCTTCCACAAATCTTAGGGGCGACAGTAGACTTAGAGCTCAGACGCGGCTATCCATCGCTTTATAATAACGAGGAGCTGGCAGCGTTATTTACGGAATTAATAGGGCATACAGAAGGGGAAGCTGCATTAGAAAAGTGCAGTATCTGGATGGCGGCGGAAGATTTTGCTTATTATTCGCAAAGCTTCCCATCTCTATTCTATTTGGTAGGAATCTATAACAAAGAAAAGGATTGTGTATCAGGCTTGCATACAGCTTCCTTTAGACTCGACGAAGATGCCTTTGCCATTGCGATGCGCAGCATGATCCATGCCGCCTTAGCCCTCCTAAGGTCAGTTTAAGTAAACGATAAATAAAGCCCACAAAAAATCCCCTTAAGAATTAACGTAAGGGGATTTTTTTAATCGATCAAAAGACTAGTAGTAGTTTTCCTTGCTTAGCTCGGCCTCATCCACTGTTATTTCCTCGTCTAGGTAGCGTTCCAAGCTATCATCCAATTCATTCATCCAAGTGG
>JASLCA010000281.1 GCA_030146225.1 Sphingobacterium sp.
AGATAATTCGTGAAGTCTTGCAGGTTTAAGCAGTTCAGCACCCGATTTTTTGGAACCCAACCTTTTCGGGCCATCTCCACGCCCCAGTGCGTCAAGTCTATCTCCGACGTTGAATGGGCATCAGAATTGATGCTCATCAAGCAGCCCAGCTCGAGCGCCTGCCGATGCCAACGCCAGTCCAGATCCAAGCGCAAAGGATTCGCATTGACTTCAATAACCACCTGATTTGCGGCACAAGCATCAATAATTTTCTTAAAATCCAAGGGATAGCCTGCACGACTTAAAAGTAAGCGCCCCGTAGGGTGACCTAGTATAGTAGTATAGGGATTTTCTATAGCCTTAAGCAATCTAGCAGTGGCTTTATCTTCGTCCATCTTCAGGTTGCTATGCACCGAGGCGACCACAAAATCAAATTGTGCTAGGATATCATCTGAGTAATCTAAAGATCCGTCGGATAAGATATCTGATTCTATACCCTTGAAGATGCGGAAAGGAGCCAGCTTTGTATTTAAGCTATCAATCTCAGCCCATTGCTCTTGCAACCTATCTACGCTTAGGCCATTTGCATAAACTGCCGTCTTGGAGTGGTCGCATATCCCAAAATAGCTTAAGCCCAAGCTGTCTTTTGCGTATGTGGCCATCTGTTCAAGGCTGTGTACACCATCGCTATATGTGGAGTGATTGTGCACCGTACCTTTTAGATCCTCCAGCGTAATAAGCTTCGGGAGCGTATGGCTTTTAGCCCATTGTATCTCTTGGAGCCCTTCGCGGAGCTCAGGTAAGATATAGTCAAGTCCCAAAGCCGCATAGATTTCCGCTTCCGAAGGTAGATTTGGCAAAGGATTTTGAATGGTTAAGAGCTGCGTTATATGCTCCGCACTGCCCGTTGTAAGTAGCAGCTGTACATAAAACTCCTCCGCAGAACAAGTATTAATATGGTATTTAAGCCCCAGCTCATCCTCGAAACTCAAGGCATCATCCGCAGACAAAACTTCCGTAAACTCCGGATGTCCCCCAAGGAGCTGCTCTAGAGAAGCCGGCGAAGCCGTGCTTAAGAAACTAAGCTGGGTAATAATCTCTGTTTTTCTTCTAAATTCCCCTGTTATTTCATGTTGCTCACTAGGAGAAGCCGTTTTCAAAAGGTTTAAGAAGTTCTCCGCCTGATTCTCCACCTTAGCGTATAAGAAGAAGCCCTTGTTGGCATTTGAGAATTCTATAGCCTTTTTAATATCTTCCTGCGTCTTCAAGCCAAAACCCTTTGCCTGAATAAGGCGGTTTTCATTGCAGGCATACAGCAGTTCCCCGACAGATTCAATCTCCAGTTCTTCCCAGATAACCTGCACCTTCTTTGGGCCAAGACCTTTAATGGAAAGCATGTCCATAACACCCACAGGCGTTTTAGCTATTAAAGCCTGAAGCTCAGGGAAGGTACCCGTTTCTAAAAAAGAATGAATCCGTTCCGCCGTACCCTTGCCAATCCCAGGCTGATCACTTAATTCAGCAATACTAGCCCCAGCTGCGGCAAAGGGGAGTTTGTCAATCTTAAAAGAAGCGGAGGCCATAGCTTTCGTTCTAAAAGGATTTTCATTATGTAGCTCCATAAGCTGTCCACATAGTTTAAAAGCTTTGGCGATGACTTTGTTATCCATTGGGTATAAATTAAGGATAGCGAAGCGCTTATAAGGGCGACGCTATTGGGTTTCAGGCCTTTGGTATTTGTCGATAATCAAGCGAATACCACTATTCTTTGTAAAGAATTTAATAGACCAGTTTACAAATGTTATTATTTTGTTTCTAAAGCCAAAGATAGAAACTAAATGCACAAACATCCAGGTCAACCAAGCTAAAAAGCCTTTAATATGAATTTTACCCATGTCCACCACAGCTCGGTTACGACCCACTGTAGCCATTGAACCCTTGTCAAAGTATTTAAAATCCTCAACCTCTTTCTTATCCATAGCCGATAAGATATGTTTAGCGACATATGCACCTTGTTGTTGCGCAACAGGAGCGACCCCAGGCAAGCCTCTTGGGTTATCCTCGGTTATCATGGCCGAAACATCGCCAATAGCATAGACCGATTGCATATCCTCCACTCTACATTGTGCATCCGTCTTGATGCGGTTGCCACGCTGAATAATTTCCTTGTCAATACCAGCTGGAAATTGCCCCATAACGCCAGCCCCCCAGATCACAGTCTTCGTAGCGATGCTTTCGCCATTTGAAAAGCTAATCTGCTCACCATCATAGCCTGTCACCTGTGTATTAAGCATAACCTTAACCCCTAATTCATCTAGGTATTGAGCCGCATGCAAGGATGACTTTTCAGAGAGTGCTCCAAGTACCTTATCCGTCCCTTCAATCAGGTACACATGCATCTCATGACGGGATAATTCAGGGTAGTCCTTTTTAAGCACATGCAGTTGGATTTCAGCGATGGCACCTGAGAGTTCAACCCCCGTAGGACCACCTCCTACAACCACAAAGTTCAGGTGCTGTTGCCGATGGTAAGCATTGTCATGCAAGACAGCAGCCTCTAGGCTTTGCAGCACATAGCTACGTATATGAAGCGCCTCTTTAATGCTCTTCATAGGTAGCGCATACTTTTCAACACCCGAATTACCAAAAAAGTTAGAGGTAGCCCCCGTTGCGATAATCAAGTAATCGTAGTCAAAATCCCCGACCGAAGTCTTAACCAGCTTGCTGTTTTGGTCAATCTCCAGCACATCGCCCATTCTAAAGCGGAAGTTACTTTGGGATTTAAACATCTTTCGGATAGGGAAGGAGATAGCATCTGCGGCCAAAGTGCCCGTAGCCACCTGATACATCAAAGGCTGAAAGGTATGAAAATTGTTTCGGTCGATGAGGAGTACCTCAACGGCTTTATCTTTGAACTGTCTAGCGGCCTCAACACCACCGAAACCTCCACCAATAATAATGACCCGTGGGAAGTTTCTTTCGGAACGATCTAATAACATGATAAACTAATTTTGCGCTGTTCAAGAGCGGAATGTGAAAACCCTAATAAATACCTGTGTTTGTTTGGTTTCCTATCCTGTATCTCTTTAATATTTTTACTAATTGAAAAATAATCCGTTTTTCTATTGCAAAAATACAAAAAACTTAGTGTAAGTTATACACTAAGTTTTATCTTATTGAAGGGCGCCTTTGATCCGAATAAACAAGCCTTCATTCTCATTATGGAGTCTTATTTGGCAAGCCAAGCGACTATCATCCGATGCATCTGGAAGGGTATCCAGCATGTCCAACTCTTGATCAGTAGCTGGGCTTAAAAGTTCAGCCCCTTCAAGCACCTGTACATGACAGGTCGCGCACAGGGCCATTCCGCCACAGGTAGCAGTAATCTCATATTCAGAGGCCTTAAGAATCTCCATAAGACTTAGACTGACGTCTGTAGGAATCTCAATATTTTGTATAGCCCCGTCCCGATCTTCGATTTTAATAGTGATAATATTGTCCATATTAGAAAGCATTAACGCCGTTTACAGTCGTGTATTTAAAACTTAATTTTTGATCTGGATAAACATACTTAAAAGCACTTTGGCACATCAGTGCAGCCTCGTGGTAGCCACAAAGAATAAGCTTCAGCTTCCCAGGGTAGGTATTAATATCCCCAATAGCAAAGATACGTTCCACATTCGTGGCGTAGTCAAAGGTGTTGACCTCTATTGCATTCTTATCAATATTCAATCCCCAATCCGCAATAGGGCCTAGTTTGGGGCTCATTCCATACAGCGGTATAAAATGTTCCGCAGCTATATTAATCGTCTCCTTTTGCTTGTTGATTAAGCTGATACCAGCCAATTCTTCCTCGCCTTGCAGGCTACCTAGATTGTGTGACAAGAGTAGGTTAATCTTTCCTTCCTGCGCCAGCTTGTAGACTTTGTCAGCCGAGTCGGGAGCCCCCCGGAAAGAATCACTACGGTGCACCAAGGTGACCTCTTGCGCAACATCCGCCATAAAAACAGTCCAGTCCAAGGCAGAGTCACCACCCCCAGCGATAACGATACGCTTATCCCTAAACTGTTCTGGATTTTTTATCATATAATGAACGCCATGGCCCTCAAATTTCTCTAAGTTGGCCAGCTCCGGCTTTCTCGGTTCAAAGCAACCTAGGCCCCCCGCAATAACCACCACCTGACAGTGAATGCGTGTGCCTTCATTGCTGACCACATGATAGGAGCCATCCTCTTGTTTAATTAACTGTTCTACACGCTCACCCAGCGTAAAAGTAGGGTCAAATGGCTCGATCTGCTTCATCTGCTGGTTGATAAGCTCCTGCGCCATTATACTAGGGTAGCCAGGGATATCGTAGATAGGCTTATAGGGATAGATTTCCGAAAGTTGCCCACCCACCTGAGGCAGTACATCGATAAGATGACAACGCATCTTTAATAATCCGGCTTCAAATACGGCAAATAGTCCTACGGGACCCGCTCCAATAATACATATATCTGTACTGATCATCTTATTTACTTAAATTGTTATAAATCGTGTTTAAAATACGGGTGAAATGACTAAAATCTTCTTCAGTAAGGTTCTCCCAGGCCTTCATGCGAATAGCCGCAATATCAGGAGAAAGTTCTTCGATCTTTGCCTTTCCCTCTGGCGTCAATTGTAACAAGAGACAGCGTCTATCCGAGGGATGAACAACTCGTTGGACCAAGTCCTTCTTAATAGTAAGGTCAATAATTCGGGTCAAGGTGGGTTGATCTTTACCAGATTTTTCTGAAAGTTCCTTTTGCGTCATCGGATCCGCATTGTAAAGAATCTTGATAATAGCCCATTGGTCAATGGTAATGTCAAATTCATTTTGAGAAAAGGTCGTTTGCGCATACTGCTTAACCTTCCTAGCTGTTCTGTCGAGTATAAAAGAGTATTGATTGAAACTTTCTATTAGCATAGCAATTATTAGTGTGACAACTAAAATTAACAAGAATAAATTCAGAATGCAAATATCCTTAAAACATCTTTTTGGGGATAATGTTTGGATTGAAGCTTAATGCTTGAGGCTAAGTGGCTTTGTAGACAAATGGGGCATAAAAAAAGCTTGAGCAATTTGCTCAAGCTTTTTTTATCCATATATCCATTTGAACTTATGTTCAATTTCGGGAATTTTAATTCTATCCGCTAGGCGGGTCAAGCGATCGGGGAGTTTCATCAAGTAATCCCTAGCTTTTTCGCCCTTTTCATTTAGATTGCTGATTTGGTCAATCTTCCAATCCGCATTCAATTCCTTTAGAATGTCTACATAATCCAAGGCCGTATACACTTCTAGGCGCTGAGCCGCATCCGAAAAGTGCGCAAAAGCCTGACCTTGCGGTTCTCCAGCTTCACGCATAAAATGCGCTGGCATCACAATCTTCTTACGCATCATATCCTCAAAGGCAATCATCACTTCACTGGCATCCACCTTAATGGCATGCGAGATAAAGGACATATAAGCCTTAGCATGGCGCGCCTCATCCGCAGCAATTACACCACACATCTTGGCCAGCAGCTTATCCCCTGACTTTTTAGATATACCCGCTACACGTCTATGCGAAACGTTGGTAGCAATCTCTTGAAAGGAGGTGTAAATAAAGTTGCGATAAGGGTCAGCACCTGTACCAATATCAAAGCCATCCTTAATAAGGTACTGTGTAGACATTTCAAATTGACGCATGTCAATCCGCCCAGAAAGGTAAAGGTACTTATTCAGAAGGTCTCCATGACGATTCTCTTCAGCCGTCCATGCACGCACCCATTTCATCCAACCACCTTGCTCATTTTTTTCCACATCATCCACCATGGTCAACCATGATTCATAAGTGGGGAGCGCCTCTTCAGTGATGGTGTCACCCACCAATACCGCCACAAGGTCATAAGGAAGTTCCTTAGCACCCTCTTGTAGGTCCCTGATTTCATCGAAAAAAGTATCCCGCGAAGCATCTGGAAGAAAGTCAGCGGGTTGCCACATCTGTTCTACAGGCTTCAAGTAATCACTCATTTCATTAAGCATGAAGGGCTCTAAATAAGCCATCACTTCTTTTCTTGAGCCTTCTGGTATATTTAACGGTAATTCTTGCATATCTTGCACAAAGATAACCAATTCAAAGAAATAATTAAGGGCTATATTTTTTAAAAGTCGCCGCATTTTTAGGGGTTTTCAATGGAATAGGACTAAAACCTGTAAAAGAATACAGTGTCTTGACCTATTTTTTTTCTTATTATACTAACTTTGTGATTCATGAAGGATACAACTCAGGATTTGAAAAATTTCGATATAAATAAAGTTCGCGCAGATTTCCCCATATTACGTCGGGAAGTCAACGGCAAGCCCTTGGTCTATTTTGATAATGGGGCAACCACGCAAAAGCCACAACAGGTGATTGACGCCATCTCGCATTATTACAGTCAGATGAATAGCAATGTGCATCGGGGCGTACATTATTTAAGTCAGATTTCTACCGATGCCTTTGAGGTGACGCGCCGGAAGTTAAAAGACTTTATCAATGCCGAGCATGAGCATGAGGTAATAATTACCAAAGGCACTACAGAATCTATCAATATGATAGCCAGCTGCTATGGACGAACCTTTATTGGAGCAGGCGATGAGATAATTATCTCAGCTATGGAGCATCATTCCAATATAGTGCCTTGGCAGATGCTATGTGATGAGAAAGGCTGTGTGCTAAAGGTGATTCCAATGAATGAAAAGGGGGAGTTGGATATAGCAGCCTATAAAGCCTTGTTTACCGACAAAACCAAGCTAGCCTCCTTTACCTATGTCTCGAATGCCTTGGGGACTATTAATCCAGTAGCCGAGATGATCACAATTGCGCATGCGCATAAGGTACCTGTATTAGTGGATGCTGCCCAAGCCGTGCAGCATATTGCAGTGGATGTGCAGGCCTTGGACGTAGACTTTTTAGTATTCTCTGGGCACAAGATGTATGG
>JASLCA010000321.1 GCA_030146225.1 Sphingobacterium sp.
CTTACTTAGAACCTCCGAAGGTCTCCCGGCATACCGCACCTGCATCCCCCCGTCAAATGATTCTATATGTTCAATATGTATGGTTGTACCCAATGCCAATTCGCGCGCATTTAGAAAATGTAGCAAATCCTCTGAGGACTGCGCTACAGCCTTAAAAACAACAGCATCCCCCACTTGTGCAGCAGACAACAGCATATAACTATCCTTCTGCATCTTGCCATCAACATCAGGAATGGGGGAGCCATGCGGATCCACCTTGGGATAGCCCAATAGCTCATCCATCTTAGCAAAGAAGCGTGGCGATTGAATATGCTCGATCTGCTCCGCAATATCGTGCACCTCCTCCCAGCCAAAGCCCATCTTCTCCACCAGGTACATCTCAGTCAAGCGATGTTTACGGAGGATTAATGCAGCCTCCTTTTGTCCCTTTGCCGTTAACTTAATTGGCTTATAGCTTTCATAGATTACCAAATCCTTTTCGGCCAAACGCTTCATCATACTATTAGCCGTAGGCATTTTAACAGCTAAATGCTTACTCAACTCATTAATAGTTGCAGCCCCATTTAACGTGGTCAAAGCAAACAAGCATTTTAAATAATTTTCTTCCGTTTGTGAGATCATATGTAACAAATATAAAAATAATTAGACAAGGCTAACATTTTGTTTGCAATTATTTGTTAGCTTTGTCTAATATAATATTAAGAACACTGTAACATTAGCGACTTCTGTGGAGGTTACTGCGAAAAGGGCCTCTCCTTATTCGGAGCGGTTTAAACAGAAGACAAAACAGTTAAGTAAATTTTTAAAGCAAGCCTATGGAATTTAGCATTATGATATTGGAATCGACGATGAAACAACTCGAGATGGATATGCGGGGAGATGATCTGATGCATAAGAATCGTGCCCAAGCTACCCTACATATGAAAAACATTAGCGAGCTAAAGCGTGCTATAAAACTTTTAAAAGCAAAGAGCAGAAGTCTGAATTAAAACTTGGGGTAATGCCTAGGCTATTGAGAGCCACTAAAAGGCTACCGCAGAAAAAGTAGTAATGAGTGAAACAGTATGCAAAAAGAAGAATCGGAAATCGTACCTTGGATTCTTCTTATTGCTTTATTTTAGAGAAGAGATAAATCCCATATGATCGAACAAATTATCACCTATTTTGAAAGTATAGACCCGATTTGGGCAGCCCTATATGCGACATTATTTACCTGGGGCGTAACCGCACTCGGTGCCGCATTCGTCTTCTTCTTTAAGGAGATGAATAGAAATGTAATGGATGCCATGCTAGGCTTTACAGGCGGAGTAATGATAGCAGCAAGTATATGGAGCTTGCTAATCCCTGCGATAGACATGAGTGCTGGAGAAGGCTTTACCAAGGTGGTTCCGGCTGTAGTAGGCTTTGTGTTTGGTGCGGGATTCCTCTTTGCAATTGACAAGCTTCTACCCCATCTACATGTCAACTTTCAAAAGGTAGAAGGAGTCAAGACCCCTTGGCAGAAAACCACCTTAATGATCTTTGCCATCACCCTTCACAATATTCCAGAAGGCCTTGCCGTGGGCGTACTCTTTGGTGGCGTGGCAGCAGGCATACCAGAAGCCAGCATTGCAGGGGCAGTAATCTTAGCAATCGGAATTGGCTTACAGAACTTTCCAGAAGGTATTGCAGTAGCAATGCCCCTACGCAGGATGGGCTTAAGCCGTAAAAAGAGCTTTATGTACGGCCAAGCATCTGCCATTGTAGAGCCTATAGCAGGTGTATTGGGTGCGGTAGCTGTAACGACCTTTACCCCCATGCTGCCCTATGCCTTGGCATTTGCTGCAGGAGCAATGATATTTGTAGTGATTGAAGAGGTAATCCCGGAAGCCCAACAAAATAAAAACTCAGATATATCAACCATTGGCTTTATCCTAGGCTTTATTGTGATGATGACCTTGGATGTGGCGCTGGGTTAGAACAGCCCAGCTCCGGACTACCCCATTTCTTAAAACTGGCGCCCTGATATGCGCCGACTACTCCTTAGGTTTGCAAGCTTAAGGGGAATAGGCCGCTAATTTCAACAAAAGAGAAGCTTATTCCTTGACACCTTGCATATAAAAAAGTAGAAAGAAATAAGATGAGTAAGCAAAATAGCAGACATGATTGGTCCAAGGAAGAGTTACTAGAGATTTACAACAAGCCCTTATTATCCCTTATCTATGAGGCAGCAACCGTACATCGTCAATGGCATAAAGCCGATGAAGTACAACTATCTACGCTGCTATCGGTCAAAACCGGCGGATGCCCAGAAGATTGCTCCTATTGCGGTCAGGCTGCGCGCTACCATACAGACATTAAAGTACAAGCCTTATTGCCTACCGAAACTGTGCTAGCGCATGCCAAGAAGGCGCAGGAAGGTGGTTCCTCCCGATTCTGCATGGCAGCTGCATGGCGAGAAGTGCGCGACAATAGAGATTTTGACCGCATAATAGAGATGGTGAAGGGCGTGAATGCTATGGGAATGGAAGTATGTTGCACCCTAGGCATGCTAAGCGAGTCCCAAGCGCAACGCTTGCATGAGGCTGGTCTCTATGCCTACAACCACAATTTGGACACCTCAGCGGAGTTCTATGATAATATAATCTCCACGCGGAAGTTCGACAATCGCATCAACACCATTAACAATGTGCGCAAAGCAGGAATTACGGTCTGCTCAGGAGGCATTATAGGCCTGGGAGAAAGCAATGCTGATCGTATTGCAATGATCCGCACGCTAGCCAATATGGAGGTGCATCCAGAATCAGTCCCCATCAATGCCTTAGCAAGGGTTAAGGGAACACCCCTAGAGAACAACCCCAAGGTAGATGTCTGGGAGATGGTTCGGATGATTGCTACAGCCCGTATCGCAATGCCCGCTTCAATGGTTAGGCTGAGTGCTGGTCGAATAGAGATGAGTGAAGTAGAGCAGGCCTTTTGCTTTATGGCAGGTGCCAACTCAATCTTTATAGGTGAAAGAGAAACTTTACTTGTCACGCCCAATCCTGCTGCAGATGAAGACTTAAACATGCTTTACAAGCTAGGTCTGAAGCCCATGTCCAAGCAAGTGAGTACCGCATGCAGCCAAGACTAAGACTGCTATAAAAGCCATTTAGCGCAGGCTGTCATGCCGACTAAAATAGAAGCAGCCTTAAAAAGCTACGAGCAAGTGAGTACCGCATGCAGCCAAGACTAATATAGCTACATGAGCCACTGAGTGCAGGCTGTCATGCCGACTAAACTA